>JBAVPP010000377.1:0-1981 GCA_049693175.1 Gallionella sp.
GCCCTGAACGCCGCCATCGAAGCGGCACGCGCGGGCGAACAGGGACGCGGGTTTGCGGTGGTGGCAGACGAAGTACGCAAGCTGGCGGAACGCACCACACAGTCCACGCAGGAAGTCACACAGATGATCGGCACCATCCAGCAAGCCTCGAACGCTGCGGTAGCAGGCATGGACGCGACGGTAGTGCAGGTCGACGGCGGAGTGGCGCTGGCACAACAAGCCGGTGACGCCATCAACCAGATCAAGTCCGAATCCAACCAGGTGATCCGCACGGTCAGCGATATTTCCTCCGCGCTTGAAGAACAGAGCCGCGCCAGCAAGGACATTGCGGTGCATATAGAAAAGGTCGCCCAAATGACCGAGCAGAACAGCGCGTCGGCCGACCAGACCGCCGGGGAGGCAAGCCAGCTGGCCCAACTGGCAGACAACATGCAGGCTACGGTGAGCCGCTTCAAGATCTGATCCATGTGCAGAGGATTATTGAAATGGAAAGTACAGCAGGCGTAAATATCGGTTCCTGTACATTCCTGTCTCCCACGAGAATCGCACGGCTGCGATTCTCTTGAATTTTCATCTCGGCTTATGCCTTCCGCCCCCTACTGCTACTCTTTCCCTGCGATGGGATCGGATTGCCAGATTACGCTGTATGCCGAGGACGAAACCCGCGCCGACCAGATCGCCGATGTTGCCATGGCAGAGGCATGGCGCATCGAAAGCAAGTACTCGCGCTTTAAAGACGACAGCATCCTGTCCGAAATCAACCGCGCTGCCGCGCGTGGCGAGCCGGTCGAAATCGATACCGAGACCGCGCAGCTTTTCGACTATGCCCTCAGCGCATTCGAAATCAGCGGCGGACTGTTCGATATTTCATCCGGTGTACTCAGGCGCGTGTGGGATTTTACTTCCTCCACACTGCCCACTCCCGCTGCCATAGCACAAGTCCTGCCGCTGATTGGCCTGCAGAATATAACGCGTGACGAGATGCAACTGCGGTTTGCCATTCCCGGAATGGAACTGGATTTTGGCGGTATCGGTAAAGAATATGCCGCAGACCGCTGTGCCGACATCTGCATCGAAATGGGAATCACTTCCGGCTTGATCGATATGGGCGGCGACATCGGCGCCATCGGCACACTGCCCGATGGACAGCCCTGGCAAATCGGCATCTGCCATCCCGGAAATCCCGATGCATCGCTTGGAAATATCATGTTGACTTCGGGGGCGGTGGCAACCAGCGGCAATTACCAACGCTATATCGAAGTTGACGGCAAGCGCTATTGCCACATCCTCAATCCGCATACCGGCTGGCCTGTTTCAGGACTGGCCTCGGTAAGCGTCATGGCAGATCAGTGCTTGTTGGCGGGCACGCTTTCAACTATAGCCATGCTGAAAGGTAGCGAGGGGAAAGAATGGTTGCGAAAACTGGGCGTGCAACATTGCTGGGTGGATGAACAAATGCACTTGGGAGGAAACATCAGTCCAAATAACGTGCAGAAGAACGAAGGAAGTACTAAATAACTCTTCCGTTGGCACTCGACACTTCGATCCCGTTCGTCCTGAGCTAGTCGACGGAACGAATGGCGCTCATAACCAATTTATCAGCGAGATAACACTGTAGTAGTTAATCGTCCTCCATTCATGGTTCGACAAGCTCACCACGAACGGAGGGAGATTCTTCCCTAAGCCTTCACATCAACATGAACACCCAACTGGCTCAAGCCATACATGCTGGCGTTGATGGTTTGCTGCACCGGCGGCGTGGCAGAAGCCTGATCCACATACGCCTGGTGCTTTTGCGCCCGCACCTCGGACATCATCTGCGACATCCCGCTGACGAACTGCTGCTTGGTAACCGAGCCCGTGTTGTTTGTATCCAGCTTGGAAAACACCGCGTCCGCGCCCATAGCCTTAAAACTGGATGGCGGGTTAAGCGAACTGAATGCCTGGGTGAATTGTGCTTTGGAGATCGACCCGCTGTTGC
>JBAVPP010000378.1:0-1994 GCA_049693175.1 Gallionella sp.
GCACCATCATCACCGGCATCTTCGTCGCTATTTCCATGACCACCGGCGGCGGCGCGTGGGACAACGCGAAAAAATATATCGAGGAAGGCAACTTCGGCGGTAAAGGTTCGGAAGCGCACAAAGCCGCCGTGACTGGTGACACCGTGGGCGATCCGTACAAAGACACCGCCGGCCCCGCCGTGAATCCGCTCATCAAAATCATCAATATCGTCGCGCTGATGATAGTCCCACTCTTGTAATTTTTCCGGTGACAGTCTTTCCTTGCGAAAGACTGTCACCCTTTTCTTGAGTGGCAACGATAAGCGTGTGCTAATGCGTTTATAATCTGTCCATGCAAAATCCTTCCCACGTCCAGTTGCAAATCACCGGTATGCACTGCGCGTCCTGTTCGGCGCGTCTGGAAAAAGTGCTCAACCAATTACCGCAAGTCGAGGCGCGCGTGAGCATCGCCACCGAAGTCGCGCAGATTGATTTTCAGCCTGACACCACGCCGCTGACCGCGCTCATTCAGGCCGTGCGGGGCGCGGGTTTCGATGCACATATACCGCGCGATTTCGCGGCAGAACAAGCGGCGCGGGTAGCGTTGTTAAAGCACGAGCAAACACATTTTTTCATCGCGGCGGCACTCACCGCCCCGCTGCTGCTGGGCATGGTACTGATGGCGTTCGGCATACATTTTATGTTGCCCGCCTGGTTGCAATTTTTACTCGCCACGCCGGTGCAATTCTGGATAGGCAGCCGCTTTTATTCCGGCGCGTGGGGCAGTTTGCGCAACCGCAGCGCGAACATGGATGTGCTGGTCGCGCTGGGCACGAGTGCCGCGTATTTATTGAGTTGCGCGGTATGGTTATTCGGCTTGAATCAGGCCTTGTATTTTGAATCCAGTGCCACGCTCATCACGCTGGTTTTGCTGGGAAAATTATTGGAAGCACGCGCCAAAGGCCGCGCCTCCAGCGCGCTGCAAGCCTTGCTGAATCTGCAACCCAAGACCGCGCAAATCGAGCGCGACGGCGTGCTGCAAACCCTGCCGGTTGCCGATATGCAGGTTGATGATATTTTTTTAGTGCGCCCCGGCGAAAGCGTGCCGGTCGATGGCATCGTCATTTCAGGCACTTCCAGCGCGGATGAATCCATGCTCACCGGCGAAAGTGTGGCGCGCGCCAAACAAGCGAACGACAAAGTCTATGCCGCCACGCTCAACCAAAGCGGCGCACTCAAATGCCGTGCGCTGGCGGTAGGCAGCCATACGCAACTCGCCGCCATTATTCGTTTAGTCGAGCAAGCACAAGGCTCGAAAGCCGCCATCCAAGCCCTCGCCGATAAAATCTCCGCGATTTTTGTTCCGGTGGTGATGGCTATCGCGCTGCTGACTTTTATCGCTTGGTATTTTTCAGGACATGACTTTACCGCCTCACTCATCAACGCCGTCGCGGTGTTGGTCATCGCCTGCCCTTGCGCGCTAGGACTTGCCACGCCCACCGCGCTGGTGGTCGCCACCGGACGCGCGGCACAAGCGGGCATACTGGTGAAGGACGCGGCGGCGTTGGAACGCGTGCATCAACTTTCGATTTTGGTGGTGGATAAAACCGGTACGATTACCGCAGGCAAGCCCGGTGTCACCGAGGTGTTACCCGCAGAAAATATTAGCGAGCATGAGTTGTTGAACGTCGCCGCCATGCTCACGCAAGCCTCCACTCATCCGCTGTCACGCGCGATTTTTTCGCATACCCAAACACTGCAAATTCAACCCACGCAAACTGCCGCTATTACTGAAATTGCTGGGCACGGTTTAAGCAGCATGAGCGATGGGAAAAATTATTTATTGGTGTCACCGAGTTACGCCGCGCAGCAAGGCATCGCTCTGGATGACGCAGGAATACTGGCGTTACAGCAACAGGGTAAGACCGTGATAGTGCTGGCACGCGATAAAATTTTGCTGGGTTATCTCGCCGTGCAAGATCAGGTGCGCGACAGAAGCCGTGCGGCGGTCGCGC
>JBAVPP010000379.1:0-4784 GCA_049693175.1 Gallionella sp.
TGCTTCGGCTGAGTAACCGCGTTCCGCTTTGTCGCGGTGGATTTTTTGTATCCATTCCAAGTTGACCACGGGTACAACACCGATGCCCAAATCGACATAACGACCTGCGTCTATGCCCTTGGATTCATCTTGTGCCAAACCGTGCAAACCTTCGTAGAACAAAAGGTCGGAACCAGATTCAATATCTTCCCAAGGAGTGAACACGCCAGGTTTCAAATCGGTCAGGCCGAAATGTTTGTTGTGTTCCACGGCTTCCGGTTCGCTGTGTACATAGTAGCGGCGTTTGCACATGCCGGTTTCGCCGTACAGTTTGAACATGCCTTCGATCTTGTCGAAGTGGTTCGCTTCAGGGCCGAAGTGGCTGAACGTGTTGTTTCCCGCCTTGGCGGCCTCGGCAGCGGCAGCGCGGAACGCCATACGATCCAAGCTATGCAGGCTGTCGCCCTCGATGACCGCCGCGGTGATTTTCTCACGACGGAAAATATTTTCAAAAGCACGTTTGGCTGTGGTCGTACCCGCACCGGAAGAACCGGTGATGGCAATCACGGGGTGTTTACTGGACATAGTTTGAATCTCCTCTGGAAGTATCAATAAAAATTTTTAGACAGCGATTCTAGCAGAGGTTTAACCGGTCTGTAATCCTTGTGCGATATTGGGCAATAGTTAGGAAAAAGTAGTCGGTTTCGAGTATAATCCGCCGCTTTTCCGCGTTCACCCGCACAGGAATCAAATATGGCAACGCCTAAAGACAAGAAAAAACTAGACAAAAAATCGCTCGCAGTTGTGGCTGAAATCGCAATCGATCCTCAGCTCGATCTCGAAGCGCGACGCACCCGACTTAAAGCCCTGATCGTTTTGGGCAAGGAACGTGGCTACCTGACCTACGCCGAGATTAACGACCACTTGCCGGATATGCTTGAAGTCGAGCAAATCGAAGGTGTGGCGAGCATGATTAATGACATGGGTATCAAGGTGTGTGACGTTGCACCCGATGCCGAGGCTCTGATTATGACCGATGCCGCGCCTGCGGTGGCGGATGAAGATGCGGCGGAAGAAGCCGAAGCCGCGCTCTCCACAGTCGATTCGGAATTTGGTCGCACCACCGATCCGGTACGCATGTATATGCGCGAAATGGGCACGGTGGATTTGCTCACCCGCGAAAAAGAAATCGAGATTGCCAAGCGCATCGAAGAAGGCCTGAAGCACATGATTCAGGCGATTTCCGCGTGTCCCGCGACCATCGCGGAAATTTTGGCACTTGCGAGCAAGATTGAAAAAGACGAACTCAAAGTTGATGATCTGATCGATGGCTTTGTCGACTTGGAAGCCGAAGCCGCCGCCGCGTCGATGGCAGCCGCGAGTGAGCAAGAAGAGTCTAGCGAAGAAGAAGAGTCTAGCGAAGAAGACGAAGAAGAAGACGAAGCCGCATCCGCTGCCGCCGTCGCCGCGAATCTCGCGCAACTCAAAGCCGACGCGCTGGAACGTTTCGCAATCATTGCCGACCTATTCATCAAAATGGGTAAGGCATACGAGAAATATGGTTACCGCAGCAAGCAATACGACAAATACCAATCTGGCATTTCCGAAATGCTGATGAACTTTCGCTTCTCCGCTAAACAGGTGGACGCGCTGTGCGATACCATGCGCGGTTTGGTCGAAGAAGTGCGTCGTTCAGAACGTGCGATTCAAGAATTGTGCGTGAACAAAGCGAAAATGCCGCGCCCGCATTTCATCAAGGTATTCCTCGGCAACGAAGACAATTTGCAATGGGTCAAACACGAACTCCAAGCGAAAAAACCTTACGGTGAAACGCTGGCACGTTTTGAATATGCCATCGTTGAACAACAGCAACGCTTGATCGACTTGCAACGTCGCGTGGGCATTCCCATCAAAGACTTGAAAGAGATCAACAAGCAAATGACCAACGGCGAAGCCAAAGCTCGCCGCGCCAAACGCGACATGATAGAAGCGAACTTGCGTCTGGTTATTTCGATTGCGAAAAAGTACACCAATCGCGGCTTGCAATTCTTGGATTTGATTCAAGAAGGCAACATCGGCTTGATGAAGGCGGTGGACAAGTTCGAATATCGTCGCGGTTACAAATTTTCGACCTACGCAACTTGGTGGATACGTCAGGCGATTACCCGTTCCATCGCCGATCAGGCACGCACTATCCGTATTCCGGTGCACATGATAGAAACCATCAACAAGATGAATCGCATCTCGCGCCAGATTTTGCAAGAGACCGGCTTGGAGCCGGATGCGGCGACGCTGGCAATCAAGATGGAAATGACCGAAGACAAGATCCACAAAATCTTGAAAATCGCCAAAGAACCCATCTCGATGGAAACACCGGTGGGTGACGACGACGATTCGCATCTTGGTGACTTCATCGAAGACTCGAATACCACCGTGCCTATCGATGCGGCGGTATACGAAAGTCTGCGCGGTGCGACGGCGGATATTCTGGATAGCCTGACGCAGCGCGAAGCGAAGGTTTTGCGTATGCGTTTCGGCATCGAAATGAACACCGATCACACGCTGGAAGAAGTCGGCAAACAGTTTGATGTGACCCGTGAGCGTATCCGCCAGATTGAAGCAAAAGCGTTGCGCAAGCTGCGTCATCCTTCGCGTTCCGAGAAGCTCAAGAGTTTTTTGGACGGTGAAAAATAATTAACAAAAAGTTTCGGGTCTGTAGCTCAGTTGGTTAGAGCAGAGGACTCATAATCCTTTGGTCGTCGGTTCAAGTCCGACCGGACCCACCATATAAAACAAGGCTTCCAGCGATGGGAGTCTTTTTTATTTTTTGGCGACTGTAGCCAAATCGTAACCAATCATCACAGAATCCAGTCGAGCAGCAGCATTTGCTAAATGGTCGGGAGCCAGATGTGCATAGCGTTCTACCATTGCGCCAGTCTTCCAACCGCCTAGTTGTTGCAGCTCATGCGTAGGTGTTCCCTGCATACGATGCCAAGTTGCCCAAGTGTGGCGTAAATCATGCCAGCGAAAATCTTGGATTCCAGCACGCTTTAATGCATTGCGCCAAGCAAGAGTATTGGCATTAGCAATCGGTTTACCTGCATAAATACGCGGACAGAGTGTTTGCCTAACTGCCGAAGTAATACTGCCATCGCTTCTCGATTAAGAGGAACAGAAATCGATTTGCGATTTTTGGAATCGACAGCATTGACCCACATGTGAGCTTGCTCTAGGTTGATCTTAGACCATTCGAGTTTAAATACGTTGGATTGACGCAAGCCCGTTTGCAAAGCGAACACCACCATGTCTTGCTGGTGTAGGGGAAGTTCATGCAATAAGCTCTGCACCTGTTCCGGCGTGATGAAACGTACACGGCCTGCAGATTCTTTAAAGAGCTTTACCTTTGGTGCCTTATCGAGCCAATCCCATTCTTCAACTGCACGTTTGAGAATTGCTCGAACCAGTGCCAAAAATCGGTTTGTAGTAGATTTTCCACCCACTTTAAGCCGTGCTTCCTTGATGCGCGCAATCACATCCAGCGTGATTTCATCGAGCATCAATTCACCCAATATCGGATGTAGCCATTTGAGCTTGGACACATCCTGATGATGGGTGGCTTTGTGATTGGTTTCTTCAATCCAACGACCCGCCGCTTGTTGCCAAGAATAGCAAGGCCTAACACCTAACCGTTCTTGATCCCACAATGTTGCTTTAAGTTTATCGTGGTATTCCTGAGCTTTTACCTTATCGGTAGTCCCAGTGCTTCTTTGTACGATCTTTCCGCTGTGGTGCAACTTGACCCAGTAGACGGAAGAATCTTTGCGTTTGTAGAGCGACATATGTTTACCTCCTTATGTTCGCCCTGCATCACCCGCGAGGAGTATTGTGCACGTAGACAAGCAATTAGGTCAATTTCAAGAAATACCCAACGTCTCCCCAACTTTGCTGCGGGAACGTCGCCACGCTTTGCCATGCGTTGCAGGGTAACGCGGTGCAGGTGTAGGAAGGCGGCAGCCTGTTCAAGATCAAGCGTCTCCATTTCCACCACCCCTATCAGTAGTCCGGCTGAGCGGATATGGGTTGCCATCCCAAAGTTGTGTATCACACATCTTTCAATTTCCTGCTTACAAACGTTGGGAAGAATTTAATGAATCAACCAACTTTAACCAATATGGGTAATTGGGGGATTTTTTAGAAAAAGCTGCCGAAAGGCATCAAAGCCTTTGGCCATAAGGGATGTAGACCAATCTGGGGTAAAACGGATTTTGCGATTCCACCCTAGATTGAGCCGTGGATGGTAGGCGTGCCACGTAAAACCTTCACGTCTTGGCTCTTGTTATCGAATGTTTGGTTGCGTGCTTTGTACTTTACATCCGAGCACTACGACCACGGGTGTACCGCTGGATAGGATAAGTAATGATCACCAGTTTGAGAGCAGAATGAATAGGGGGTGAAATGACTTTTCCCCCCTATTACACCCCCCATTAAAACCGCTAGACGGAAAAGAACAACCTAACATCAGTCCTGATGGGGTAGGTCGGCCTCTAGCTTCAGGTAATAGTCGGTTTCTCTGGCACCAGCCCTGAAAGTGCAAACACCGTCAAGGTAATCATCGAATGTGGATTGTGCGACAGAGAACATCATGGGGTGGAGTCGCTGACAGAGTTCCTTGAAATCACTCTTGAGTCCGGGCATCTTACTGGTATCCAAATTCTGATCGACTGTTTTAATCAGAGTCAATATGCGGCGCAATTCAGATTGCTTTTGTGCCAGCTTGCTGGGTGCCTTGGTTTGCGATTTGGTTG
>JBAVPP010000380.1:0-1708 GCA_049693175.1 Gallionella sp.
GTTCGCCCTGAGCTTGTCGAAGGGTGTAATGACTAACCAATTCGGAATGAATTATTCCGCACATGGTTCGACAAGCTCACCAGGAACGGAATAATCAAAAACTCTTTTCTTAGCCGAAAAACGCCGCCACCGCATTCGCCGGTATCTCTACCTTAGTCAGTTTGGCTTTTTGCAGCACTTCCCAGAAGTAGCGGTAGGTGGCGCGGTCGTGTAATTCGCCTTCATATTGTATCGGTCCCCACTCGGCGGCTTGGGCTGCGAGCAGAATATTCGCGGCGGTGGCGACTTCGCTGTAGTCGGGTTTCATGGCATCGACGATGGCGGGAATTTGCGTGGGATAAATGCTCCACATACGCAAAAATCCAAACTCATTTCGGGCGCGACTGGCATCGGAAAAAGTCGTTTCAGTGTTCTTCAAATCGAGCGTGACATTATGTGCGGGAACAACGCCGTGCGCGAGTGCGGCGGCGACGACTTCGCCTTTGGCGCGCGCCAATAAACGATGCTCAAACTGACCGGGACTGCGCATCGCGGCGGCGGGAATTGCGCCGTGATGTCCGCTGACAAAATCCATCAGCCCGAAGTCCAACACTTGCAACCAAGGCAGCGCGGCAAGTTCGTAAGCGTCATGCAACGCGCCGTGCGTTTCGACCAAAATATGAATGGGAATTTCGCGCGCGATATTGTGAGTAGTGGCAACTTTTTGGATGTAGGCAATCATCTCCGCCGCTTGCGCCGCGCGGGTGCATTTTGGGATGGTGAGATACGCCAAAACCTTGCCTGCGCCGCCGACCAAAATATCCACGTCTTGCCGCCAGCTCGCATGGGTGTAATCGTGTATGCGCGCACCCGCCATGCGATGCTTATTCGCCTCGGAATTCAACACGCGGACTATCATTTCGGCGTGCACACTTTCTTGTCCCGCCGCCGCGCCATCCTCGCAATCACAGGTGATGTCGAAGATTGCGCCCAAAGTATCTTGCAGCGACAAGGCTTTCAAAATAAGTTTTTCGCTGCCCGCAAAATGCTCGCAACTGGGGATGACGGGAAACGGTTTTTCGCCGCCGAATAAAGCCTGATTGGGATGAATAGCTGTCATGGTTTTTCCTTATTTGCGCGGGATAAAAATCGTGTAATCGAGATCGAGTACGACGTTGGGGTGATACATTTTTTTGCCATCTTTTTCGACGTGCGTGCTGGGCAATTCAGATGCGGGTAAATTCTTCACGCCGACCATGCGCAGCCGTAGCGCGCCCACATCTTTTCTGTTCGGCAATTCCCAGCGTTCCAACACTTCCGTCCACGTATAAAACGTGTCGCCGCCGAAGCTGGGATTGCAATGCGTGCCGGCGTTAATCGCGGCGATGCCCAGCGAATTTTCCAAACCGTCATACGACAGCGCGCGGCAGATTGAAATGACGTGACCGCCATACATCAGGCGACGACCAAAGGGTGTGGACTTCATCATCTGTTCGTCGAAATGCAGACGCGCATTGTTCTGATAAAGTTTGGTCGCCAGCGTGTGATCGCTGTCGTCCACCGTCATACCAGCGGGATGGTTGATACGTTCGCCGGGCGCGTAATCGCCCCATAATTTTTGTCCGCCAGTCAGCGCGGTTTCAAACAATTTCGCATCCAAAAATTCCGACACATGCAAACGCTCAACGCCAACCACAGCGGGCAGTTCAGGGGCTACCGCAGCGGGCGC
>JBAVPP010000381.1:0-2388 GCA_049693175.1 Gallionella sp.
ACATCGGCTTGGTTGTTGGCACGATAGTGTTGTTCGTGACGCTATGGTGGTCGTTTTTGAGTTATATGCTGGTCGAATTGCCGGCGCGCGAATGGGATGCTTTGCCTTCGCGGATATTTTTATTTCAATATATTGTTCCCGCTTGTTTGGTCGCGCTACTGGCATTTTCTGGTAAACATATTTTGGTGAGTGGCGCGAGTATGGCGACACCGTCAGATGCTATGCCTGCTAGTGCGCAAAGTGCTGTGCCGGCGGACACGGCGAGTATTGGACAGGTAACGCCAGATGTGAAAGTTAATCAGGCGACTAATGTGCCATCGGCAAATACAGACAGCGCAGAGCGAGCTAATAATATTATCAAAACCATGTCAGAAATCGATACGCAACTGCATGGAGCACCTTTACCAGCCTATCAGTTTGATTATGTGTGCCAACGTGAGCGCATCACCTCGACAGACACACATAATCCTCATTGTGTTTTGGGCGGTGGTGAAGATGTGCCGCCGCGTGTGGTGTTATGGGGAGACTCGCATGCGGCCCATTACATTGGGGTCGTCGGCACCATAGCCAAAGCAGCAGGATTCAAATTCCGTAATATCGAACTGGATGCCTGTCCACCCTTGATGGATGATCCCGCGCCCTATGTTGTTGCTAAACGTCTTGCAGATTGTCGTAACTCATCAGAGACAATGTTGGAGCTGGTTCGTCGTGCGGATGTCGTCATTATTTCGGCGACCTGGTCAGATTATTTTGCGAAATCGAGTGGCTATTTTGATGCGACATTCAACACGATTAAGCAACTTACGTCCGCAGGAAAGTTCGTCATCATAATGGGCAAAGCTCCCGTGATTATGTCATTCGATCGGAGTTGCAAAGACAAGGCGCAGCACACAGGCTTGCCCATAGACTGCACGTTCAACGAACCTTTATCCACCGAAGTGATTAGTGCAAACAATCAGCTCAAATCGTTTGCCGAATATACACCTAACGTAGGTTACTTCGATGTTATCCCCTATCTATGCAAGGATGGAATGTGCTCTGCGGCAGATGCGGCGGGCAATCCGCTTTACTATGACGCAGGCCATTTATCCATGCCGGGATCATGGAAAATCGGCGAGAGCATCGTGCGTCAGGAAGGCGTGCCTAAAGCGTTTATGAACGTGACAACCTGGTTGAAAAAAACCGAACAGAAATAATAAAAACAGAAGGGAAAATACTGTGCAGCAAACTAAAATTCTAGTCGTTATCGGTACGCGTCCAGAAGCCATTAAGATGGCTCCGCTGGTACATGCCTTATTGGCTGAACCTAAACTCAAGACGCTGGTGTGCCTGACCGCGCAACATCGTCAGATGCTCGATCAGGTGTTGGAAATATTCGGCATCGAGGCCGACATCGATTTGAATTTAATGAAGCAGGGGCAGCAGCTGGCTGGGCTGACTGCCAGCGTGTTGACGGCTGTCGACGAGGTGCTGGCTACGCATCAGCCGGATTGCGTTTTGGTGCATGGCGATACCACCACCGCGATGGCGGCGGGGTTGGCGGCATTTTACCGGCACATTCGTGTGGGTCATGTGGAAGCAGGTTTGCGTACTTACGATATGCACCATCCTTGGCCGGAAGAAATGAACCGCCGAGTGATTGACGTGACGGCTGATTTTTATTTCGCGCCGACCAACGTGTCGCGCGCGAATTTATTGGCGGAAAAAATTGCCGCCAATAAAATTTTCGTGACTGGCAACACCGTCATCGACGCGCTATTGCTGACCACCGCGCGCATTAAAAACGACGCGCAATTGCACGACCAATTAGCCGCTGTATTCCCTTACTTAGACTCACATAAAAAATTGATTCTGGTCACCGGGCATAGACGTGAAAATCACGGCGACGGACTGACCCATGTGTGTCGCGCGCTGGCGGAACTAGCCAAACGCGATGACGTGCAGGTAGTCTATCCGGTGCATTTGAACCCTAACGTGCGCGAAGTGGTAAACGCCACGCTGCAAGATCATCAACATGTTTATTTGATCGAGCCGCAGGACTATTTGCATTTCGTTTATTTGATGAATCGCGCCCACGTGATTTTGACCGATTCAGGCGGCATACAGGAAGAAGCCCCGTCGCTGGGCAAGCCGGTGCTGGTGTTGCGCGATGTGACCGAACGTCCCGAAGCGGTGGATGCGGGCACGGTACAACTGGTTGGCACCGACACGAAAAAAATCGTTGCTGAATGCACACGCTTATTGGATGACGATAACTATTACCGGCAGTTTTCCCGGCGTGCCAATCCTTACGGTGATGGCACAGCGAGCCAGCAGATTGTGGCGAGTTTATTGGCAGAGTTTGTCGTGCAAAAATAACTGCCTGTTTTTGGTTCTGCCATTCTTGAC
>JBAVPP010000382.1:0-2757 GCA_049693175.1 Gallionella sp.
GCGTAGTCCGACCATAAAACGCCTTGCTGTTTGAGCCGACGATGCGCAAAGCGCGCTGCGATTGCGCGGCGGCATTTATGCTATGGCGATAATTTTCGATTAGATTTTGCATAGCTTTTATTAAAACCTCGGCAATTCAGGAAAGGCAACTTGCCCGTGATGCACATGCTGTTTGCCGAATTCGGCGCAGCGGTGCGCGGTGGGGATGACTTTGCCGGGATTGAGCAAACCGGAGGGATCGAATGCGAGTTTCACGGCGCGAAAAAGTTGCAATTCGCCTTCTTGAAATTGCGCGCACATCTGGTTGATTTTTTCGATGCCGACTCCGTGTTCGCCAGTAATCGTGCCGCCGACTTCGACGCACAATTCCAAAATTTTTCCGCCGATTTCTTCGGCTCGATGAAATTCGCCGTGCTTGCTGGTATCGTACAAAATCAGCGGGTGCAGATTGCCGTCGCCGGCGTGAAAAACATTGGCGACGCGCAAATCATATTCGAGCGCAAGTTCCGCGATGCGATTCAACACGCGACCCAATTCACGGCGCGGTATCGTGCCATCCATGCAATAGTAATCGGGCGAAATGCGCCCCGCCGCAGGGAACGCCGCCTTGCGTCCCGCCCATAATCTAAGCCGCTCCGCTTCGTTTGCCGAGGTGCGCAACGAAGTCGCGCCACACGCGGAAAGTATCGCTTCCATCTTGGCGATTTCTTCCGCGACTTCTTCCGGCGTGCCATCCGATTCGCACAACAAAATCGCCTCGGCATCCAGCGGATAACCAGCGTGGACAAAATCTTCCACGGCATGAATGGAAAGTTTGTCCATCATTTCCAGACCCGCCGGAATAATACCCGCCGCGATGATTTCGCCGACTGCCGCACCCGCTTGCGTGACGCTGGAAAACGCCGCCATCACCACGCGCGCCAGCTCCGGTTTGGGCAATAATTTAACCGTCACTTCGACTATCACACCCAGCATTCCTTCGCTGCCGTTGAACAAGGCGAGCAGGTCGTAACCCGCGCTATCCAATGCTTCCGAGCCTAGCTCCAGCAGCTCGCCATCCATCGTATAAGCGCGCACTTTGAGTACGTTGTGCACCGTCAATCCATATTTCAAACAATGCACGCCGCCGGAATTTTCCGCGACATTGCCGCCTATAGTGCAAGCGATTTGGCTGGACGGATCGGGCGCGTAATACAAGCCGTGCGGCGCGGCGGCTTCCGAGATTGCCGAGTTGCGCACACCCGGTTGCACACGAGCGATGCGCGCCAGCGGGTCGAGCGACAAAATGCGTTTGAATTTCGCCAAACTGAGCAACACGCCATCGATTAAAGGCAACGCGCCACCCGACAAACCCGTGCCCGCACCCCGCGCCACCACCGGCACATTTTCTTTGCGGCACAACAATAAAATCTCGCGCACCTGCGCTTCGGTTTCCGGCAACACCACAATCATCGGCACTTGGCGATACGCCGATAGACCGTCGCACTCAAAGGGTTTGAGGTCTTCCTGCTCAAACAACACCGCGTCGATGGACAGGATGGTTTGCAGATTTTTGATGAGATTAAGTTTATTCATTTTGTGTGGGACAAAAAATCATAACTCGTCATTCCCGCATAGCGGACAACGCGGTTTTGTCGCTGCGCGTCGCATCGTTTTTGCTGGATTTCCGCCTGCGCGGGAATGACGAAACTAAAAATGTATTGGCTATCAATCCATCACCGCATAACAATAACTGGTCAGAAATTCGACACACGTTTCATGCGCAATCAACTCGTCAAACACCCGCGCGGCATGGTCATACTCGCCCGCGATAAAACGCCGTTCGCTCACGCCGATTTTGATATTCGCCAACACCTCCGGCAGCAGCGCGCGCACCAATTCAAGCGTGACTTTTCTACCATCGTCCAACACGCCGCGTTCGCTGTGTATCCATTGCCACACTTGCGAGCGCGAAATTTCGGCAGTCGCCGCGTCTTCCATCAGATTGTGTATCGGCACACAGCCCGTACCCGCCAGCCACGCGCCGATATAGCACAGCGCGACTTCGATATTGAGCTTTAAGCCGATTTCGGTGATAGGCGTTTGCGGCGCGAAATTCAGCAAATCATTCGCCACAGTTTTCACATCATCGCGCTGTTTATGAATTTGATTTTTATCTGGCATAAAACGGTCAAAAACTTCCTTCGCCAACGGCACTAAACCGGGATGCGCGACCCACGTGCCATCATGTCCGTCGCCCGCCTCGCGCTCTTTGTCGGCGCGCACTTTTGCCATCGCAATATCGTTAGCTACAGCATCCGATTTAATCGGAATCTGCGCCGCCATGCCGCCCATCGCATGAGCATTGCGGCGGTGGCAAGTCTTAATGAGCAACAGCGAATAAGCGCGCATAAACGGCGAAGTCATACTCACCTGACCTCTATCCGCCAAGCTGAAATTCGGGTCGCGTCCAAACTTTTTGATGCAACTAAAAATGTAATCCCAACGACCGCAATTCAGTCCGGCGGAATGCTCGCGCAGTTCGTACAAAATCTCGTCCATCTCAAAAGCGGCGAGTATGGTTTCGATTAGAACCGTCGCTTTAATCGTGCCTTGAGGAATACCTAGTTCGCGCTGCGCAAACACAAACACGTCGTTCCATAAGCGCGCTTCCAGATGGCTTTCCATCTTGGGTAAATAAAAATACGGCGCGCTGCCGTGTGCCAATAATGCTTGCACGTTATGGAAAAAATACAGACCGAAATCGAACAGACTGGC
>JBAVPP010000383.1:0-1541 GCA_049693175.1 Gallionella sp.
TCGGGCATACTCCAGAGCGTGCGCAACTCGTCCTCGTCTTGGAAAAATTCCGGCAGCTCGCCAAACAGTAAGTCTAAGAATTGCGCCGCTGAAATCGGTTTGCCATCCGCGCCCCAGAAGGTCGTCACCGCGATATGGCGTATCTCGCGCTCTTTGCCATCGCGTAATTTAATGCGCACTTTTTTGCACGCGCAGGGACGTTGCCCGCATTTCGCACACGGCGTTTTTTCGCAAACACAGGGTTGTTGTCCGCACAAATAACAAACAGGCAGCGGTTTTTTGATACACACGCAAGGCTGATGATTGCAAGCCTTGCAGGTTTCCGGCTCGACCGGCTCGCCATCCCATTCGGAGTCGTTAAATAATTTGTGCGCCTTCACAAAATCGTAAATGGTGAAGTAGTCCTTGCCGTCATACAGTCGCGTGCCGCGTCCGATAATTTGCTTAAATTCAATCATTGAATGGATAGGGCGCATCAACACAATGTTGCTTATATTGCGCGCGTCCACTCCGGTGGAAAGTTTTTGCGAGGTGGTCAGGATGGTGGGTATGCTCTTTTCGTTGTCCTGAAAATCGCGCAAAAATTGTTCGCCGCGCTCGCCATCATTCGCTGTTACCCGCACGCAATAGTTCACATCGGTGCTGCCCGTTTTCACTTGGTTAATCAGGTCGCGCACCAGCAGTGCGTGTTTTTGATTGGCGCAAAAAACCAAAGTTTTTTCACGCTGATTGATGCTGCGCATAAATTCATCGACACGATATTTTTCGCGCTCGACAATTTCAATGCTGCGGTTGAAATCTTGCTCCTCGTACAACTTGCCTGCCTCGATCTCACCCTCGATCAGATTGTCGTCTGAGGTATAACGATATTCGTCCAGCGTGGTGGCGTATTGCTTCACGCGAAACGGCGTGAGGAAGCCGTCGTTGATGCCTTGCTTGAGCGAATAGACATACACAGGCTCACCAAAATACACATAGGTGTCGGCGTTGTCGCGACGCTTGGGCGTGGCAGTTAAACCGAGCTGCACCGCAGGCGAAAAATATTCAAGGATGCCGCGCCAAGTGCTCTCGTCGTTCGCTCCGCCGCGATGGCATTCGTCGATGATAATAAAGTCGAAAAAGTCAGGCGGATATTCGCCAAAGTACGGTGTTGGCTCCCCTCGCCCGCTGGCGGGAGAGGGGCTGGGGGAGAGGGCCTGCCCCGACATAAAGGTCTGAAAGATCGTAAAGAAGACACTGCCGTTTTTCGGCACGCGTCCCTTCTTGCGTATGTCGTCCGGCGCAATGCGCACCAGCGCATCTTCGGGAAAGGCGGAGAACGAGTTGTATGCCTGATCCGCCAGAATGTTGCGGTCGGCGAGAAACAAAATGCGCGGGCGACGAGTCGCATCGCGCTGCAAATTCCACCGCGCATGAAACAATTTCCACGCCAACTGAAACGCGATGAACGTCTTGCCCGTAACCGTCGCCAAGGTCAGCAAAATGCGCTGCTGATTAGCGGCAACCGCCTCTAACACGGCATCAATCGCACTGTCTTGGTA
>JBAVPP010000384.1:0-3222 GCA_049693175.1 Gallionella sp.
CCCGTGAAAGACCTGCTGTACAGCTCCATGCAAGGCGAACACCTAGCGGTAGACAAACGCTGGTTGCAGCTGCTTTCCCGGCAAGTGCAATCCGCCAACATCGAACTCATCGCCACACTGGGCAGTGCGAATTTAACTGTCGAACAAGTGCTGAAAATGCACAGCGGCGATGTGATTCCGCTGGATGTCGACGAAAACATCACCGCGTCCGTCGATGGTGTGCCGATGATGGAATGCAAATACGGCGCGTTCAATAACCAATACGCGCTCAGGGTAGAAAAAATGCTCACCATCAATGAAGGAGAAAATCATGTCTGATGCAAGCACGACTGAAGCACCCGCCGAAGAGGCCATCTCCGCCGATGATTGGGGTGCGGCGATGGCGGAACAAACTTCCGCCGAAAGTGCCATAACTGAAACCGCCAAACCGCATGTGTTCGAACAATTCGGCACGGCTGGCGGCGCGACCACACAAAATGATCTGGACATGATTTTGGATATTCCGGTGCAACTTTCTGTTGAGCTGGGACGCACCAAAATGCCGATTAAAAATTTGCTACAACTCGCGCAAGGCTCGGTGGTCGAGTTGGCTGGCATGGCAGGCGAACCCTTGGACGTGATGATTAACGGCTTTCTCATCGCACAAGGCGAGGTCGTGGTGGTGAACGACAAACTCGGCATCCGCTTAACCGACATCATTACACCATCCGAACGCTTGCGCAGATTGAATCGCTGACATGCGCGCATTTGTATTTTTCATCAGTGCATTGACCATGCTGAACCCTGTTTCGGTTCATGCCGAAGCCACACGTCCTGCCAATCTCGCGCCCGCCGTCGGCTCAGGCGGCATCTTGCAAGTCGCGTTCAGTTTATTGCTAGTGTTGGTGGTAATTGTGCTGGTGGCGTGGTTGCTCAAACGCATGAACGTCACACCATCGGGCAACGGCAATCAGCTCAAGGTATTGGGCGGCATCGCCATCGGACAACGCGAGCGTGTGGTGCTGGTGGAAATCGAAAACACTTGGCTGGTCGTTGGCGTAGGTCCGGGGCAGATACGCACGCTGCACACTTTGCCGAAATCCACTTCATCAAACGACAGCGTGACCACCCCAACTAACACCGTGCCGTTCAATGTGTGGCTGAAAAAAATCATCGAGAAACGCGATGCAACGTAATATATTTTTGTTCATCGTCTTACTTTGCGCACTACTCACAGTCACCGATAGTGCGTGGGCAGAAACCAGTCTGGCGGCACTGACCAGCACCCCCTCATCGGGCGGCGGACAGACTTACAGCCTGAGTCTGCAAACCCTGATTCTGCTCACTTCGCTGAGTTTTTTACCCGCGATATTATTGATGATGACCAGCTTCACGCGCATCATCATCGTGTTGTCCTTGTTGCGCTCCGCACTCGGCACACCATCCTCGCCGCCCAATCAAGTGCTCATCGGACTGGCGTTGTTTCTCACATTTTTTGTCATGTCGCCGGTGCTGGATAAAATTTACACCGAAGCGTATTTGCCCTACAGCGAAAACAAACTCAGCCTGCAACAGGCCGCCGACAAAGGCATCGTCCCGCTCAAGACTTTCATGCTGCGCCAGACACGCGAAACCGACCTCGCGCTGTTCGTCAAAATCTCCAATAGCACGCCGCTGCAAAACACCGATGAAGTACCGCTGCGCATTCTCGTTCCGGCGTATGTCATCAGCGAATTAAAGACCGCGTTCCAAATCGGCTTTGTGGTGTTCATTCCGTTTCTCATTATCGACATGGTGGTCGCCAGCGTGCTGATGTCTATGGGGATGATGATGGTGTCGCCCGCCGTGATTTCATTGCCGTTCAAACTGATGCTATTCGTTCTCGCTGATGGCTGGAATCTGCTCATCGGTTCACTTGCACAGAGTTTTTACACATAAGCAATGAATAGAAATTCAGAATTTTGGAGTGAAGCGCAAGGAGCCGCGCAGCGAATGACGCAGGCATATCGAAAAGATAGACGAGGAGTGAGCGACAACGAAGTTGCGGTGATACTTACCTTTAGGTTAGTCGTAACCAACACGCGACACCGCGATTCGCCCAAAAAATGAATTTATGAGTCCCGAATCGGTAATGACACTCGCACAACAGGCAATGGAACTCACTCTGATGATTTCCGCGCCGATGTTGCTCACCGCGCTGGTGATCGGTTTGGTGGTCAGTATTTTTCAAGCCGCCACGCAAATCAATGAAATGACTTTGTCCTTTATTCCCAAACTACTGGGTATGTTCGTGGTGCTGATGCTCACCGGTTCGTGGATGATAGGTATGCTGGTGGATTATGTGCAGCGATTGTTCGGCAACATTCCCTGGATGATAGGGTGACGATATGATTAGCTTCACCAGCACCCAACTCGACGCATGGCTGGTGGCATTCATCTTTCCCTTCACCCGCATACTCGCGCTCATCGCCAGCGCGCCGGTGATAGGCAACAAACAAGTTCCCGCCAGAGTGAAAATTGGGTTTTCCCTCGTGATGACCATCGTGGTCGCCCCCACACTGAGCAATTTGCCGCAAGTCGAAGTCGGCTCTCCGCAAGGCCTGCTGATTTTGGTGCAACAAATTTTCATCGGCGTGGCGATGGGTTTCACCATGCAACTCATCTTCAGCGCGGTTGAAATGGCGGGGGAATTGGCAGGCTTGCAAATGGGGCTGGGTTTCGCCAGCTTTTATGATCCGGTGCATTCCTCTTATTCACCCGTCATCTCGCAGTGGATGAACGTCATGGTGTCGCTGGCGTTTCTCGCCATGAACGGACATCTATTCATACTCGCCGGATTGGCAGAAAGTTTTCACACCTTGCCCATAGGCAACATGATTTCGAATAACGGCATATACGGTATCGCAAGTTGGGGCGGCAACATTTTTGCCTACGCGTTGCAACTCTCGCTGCCACTGCTCGCCGCCCTGCTCATCACCAATCTGGCACTCGGCATCCTGACCCGCGCCGCGCCGCAACTCAACCTGTTCGCCGTCGGTTTTCCCGTCACACTCGCCATCGGTTTTGTCGTACTCGCGCTCACTATCCCCTACTTCACTCCCCTGCTGGATCGTATGACCCACGACGCATTGAACGCCATGCTCAAGCTGTCCCAGCCCTGAATTTTGCTGCGCTAGAATCGAGCGTGTCCCGAATTTTGTGTAAACGGAATTTCATTACTGCTGAGGCATCCGGTCTTCAAAC
>JBAVPP010000385.1:0-1805 GCA_049693175.1 Gallionella sp.
ATGTGAGACTCGTATTGTTGGCGGTGAGCTGCTCTGCTTCCTCAATGTAGCGCACGAGTTGTGCGTCTAAACGGCTGCGGTCACCGATTACCTTGAGGCAAATATTGTTCTTATGAAGTTTGCCGACTTCCCGTTCCAGCATCTTGAGGAACAGCTGCATCAGAAAGGAGACTTCATCGGGCGGACGCCGCCAGTTCTCGCTGCTGAAGGCGAACAATGTCAAATATTCCACGCCCAGTTTGCGACACGCCTTGACCATCTCGCGCACCGTTTCCACCCCGCGCTGATGCCCCATGACGCGCGGCATAAAGCGCTGCTTAGCCCAGCGCCCATTGCCATCCATGATGATGGCGATGTGACGCGGGACAGCAGTGATGTCGGGAATAGTGCGGGTGGAACTGAAAAAAGGCAGCGCCATTATCGATGGCTCGTCTTACACGGCCATTAAATCAGTTTCTTTGGACTGCAGGGCTTTATCGATCTCGGCGACGAAGCGGTCGGTGAGTTTCTGCACTTCATCCTGTGCACGGCGTTCGTCGTCCTCGCCGACCTCTTTGTCTTTGAGCAACTTCTTCAGTTGTTCGTTGGCATCGCGGCGGATATTGCGCACGGCAATCTTGGCATCTTCGCCTTCGCTTTTGACCACCTTGATCAGGTCGCGACGACGTTCTTCGGTCAGCATCGGCATGGGTACGCGAATCAGATCGCCGTTGGTGGCTGGATTCAAACCCAGATCGGAATCACGAATCGCCTTTTCTATCGGCCCGATCATATTCTTTTCGTACGGCTGCACACCGATGGTACGCGCGTCGGTTAGCGTGATATTTGCCACCTGATTCACCGCAGTGGGGCTGCCATAGTAGTCCACCATCACGTGGTCCAGAATGCCGGTATGTGCGCGCCCGGTGCGAACCTTGCTCAAATCCGCCTTAAGCGCTTCCAGCGATTTGTGCATCTTCTGTTCAACGTTCTTTTTGATTTCAGCAATCATTATCGTTCTCCGTCAAGGATGTCCCTATCAGTCACAATGTACGAGAGTTCCTTCATCCTGCCCCATCACCACACGCTTCAACGCACCCGCCTTGAAGATGCTGAACACGATGATAGGCAGCTTCTGGTCGCGGCACAGCGTCAAGGCCGTGGCGTCCATCACTTTCAGATCTTTACTGATGGCTTCGTCGAAGTTCACCTTTTGATAGCGCGTGGCCTTGGGGTCCTTCTTCGGATCGGCGGTATACACACCGTCCACCTTGGTCGCCTTGATGACGACCTCGGCATCCATCTCCACGCCGCGCAACGCAGCGGCTGTGTCGGTGGTAAAGAACGGGTTACCGGTCCCTGCACCGAAGATCACGACCTTGCCTTCTTCCAGATAACGCAAGGCTTTGCCGCGTATGAACGGTTCGGCCACTTGTTCCAGATTCAGCGCAGACTGCACGCGGCATGGCAATCCGGCGCGCGTCATCGCATCCTGCAACGCCATCGCGTTCATCACCGTGGCCAGCATGCCCATGTAGTCGGCAGTGGCTCGATCCATACCCGCTGCCGCCGGAGCGACACCGCGGAAGATGTTGCCGCCGCCGATCACGATCGCCACCTGCACACCCGCGTTCACCACTTCGGCGATTTCCGCCACGATGCGCTCGATGACCGCACGGTTGATGCCGTAGCTGTCATCGCCCATCAGGGCTTCGCCGGAGAGTTTGAGCAGGATGCGTTTGTAGGCGGGTGCGGTCATGGCTTCCTTTCGATTACTTCTTGGCAGCAGCGGCTGCGGCAGCGACTTCGGCGGCGTAATCTTCCAC
>JBAVPP010000386.1:0-3539 GCA_049693175.1 Gallionella sp.
GTTCTCCAGTTCATGTTGTGTTGTGCGTATTCCACGCAACTTGGACACTCAGTCCACGGCAAACTGGACAGTCGGAGCGTAGCGACGCGGGGGTTGTTTTTTACTCCTAAACGGAGGGTTTCGTCAAACTGGATTTTGGTTTGCGCAACGACTCGCCAGTCAGCGTAAGCTGATGCGCGTTATGCACTAACCTGTCCAAGATTGCATCGGCCAACGTTGCATCACCGATGGCATCATGCCAATGCGCCAGCGGCAATTGACTGGTCACGATGGTGGAACGCGCACCATGCCGGTCATCCAATATTTCCAACAAGTCACGCCTAGCCGAATCGGTCAGTGCCGCCAATCCCCAGTCATCCAGCAGCAGGACATCTACCTTGGCAAGTTGCGCGATAAATTTCACATATCGCCCATCACCGTGCGCAATAATCAGTTCCTCAATCAAGCGCGGCGCGCGCAGATACAGCGATGAATAGCCCTGTCGGCAAGCATGATTCGCCAGTGCGCACGCCAACCAAGTTTTGCCCATGCCGGTCGGACCCGTGATCAATACGTTTTGATGCTGGGCAACCCAGTCACTACTGAGTAAACGCGCAAACAAATTGCGATCTAATCCGCGCGCCGCCTTGTAGTCGACATCTTCCGGTGTCGATGCATGTTTAAGTTTGGCGCGCCGTAAACGGCTCGCTATCTGACTGGAAGCGCGCATACTGATCTCGCGCTCTACCAGCAAACCCAATCTCTCTTCGAAACTCATGCGTGCCAGCTCAGGCAGATGACTTTGCTCTTCAAGTGCATGGGCCATGCCGTACAAACGGAGCTGATTCAATTGTTGATGCGTAGGATGATTCAACATCTGCGATTTCCTTTGTGGTGGTTAAAAAACTTTGAATGTATGGCTACGACTCCGTAGCCTCAGTGGTAATACTCCGGTCCGCGCACGTTGCTATGCGTGAGCGGCAGACTGGTTTGGGGACGCGTTTCGGTGACACGATCCAAGCCATTCTTAAGAATGGAGTTGATGCTGCGGAAACTGGTGGCATTCAAGCGCAAGGCTCGGTCACACGCGGCCTCCAGTCTGGCGTTGCCGTATGTTTTGCCCATGCGCAATATGCCAAGGCAGGTGCGATAGCTTTGCTGCGGATGACGGCGCGCGTTCAACATGACCTCCACCGTGGCATGCGTCTGCACACCAATGCGCGCCGCCCAGTCTAGTAGACGTATGGCACTCCAACCCGACACTTCCTGATGCCCCGGTGTCATGTGTTCATCCACCGTGGTGTGCCGTCCTTTATGTGTGCTTCTGGCATGTGCGGCAATGCGTTTGCCGCGCCGAAATACTTCCACCGAGGTCTCGGTATAGCGGACATCCACTTCCTGACGAGCGTGCTGGTGGGACACGGAGTAAAAATGCCCAGTCACTTCGACGTGGTAATCAATGCCGACCCGCGCACGTTTCCACTCGGCATATTGATACCGGTGCAGCGGCAAAGCACGCAAAGCCGGACGATCCATTTCTAAAAACGCGCTATGACGGCAACCGGGGAGTTTCTTGAAGGAGCGCAGGTTGAGCTTGCCGAGCAAGGCGGCGATAGCCAGATTGAGTTCGGCCAAACTGAAGAACCGCTGGTTACGTAAACTGGCCAGTATCCAACGCTCGACAACCAGTACGCCACACTCGACTTTAGCCTTGTCTCTGGGTTTACGGCTACGCGCGGGAAGGACGGTGATGCCGTAATGTTCAGCCAAGTCACGATAGGTCGGATTGAGTTCAGGATCGTAATAGGATGGATGTTTGACACCGGATTTGAGGTTGTCGGGTACAAGTATCTCGGTCACGCCGCCTAGGAACTCAAAACAGCGCACGTGTGAACCAATCCAGTCCGGTAATTGTTGCGTCCAGGTGGCTTCAGCAAAGGTGTAGTTGGATGCCCCCAATACGGCGACGAACAGTTGTGCCTGACGTATTTCACCGCTGGCAGGATCAATTACCGGTAGGGTTTGTCCGGCATAGTCAACGAAGAGTTTCTCGCCGGGCGTGTGGGTCTGACGCATGGTGACGGACAGCGTACCGGCCCAAACTCGGTAGTGTTCGCAGAACCAGCTATAGCGGTAACCGTCAGGGTGGGCAGATTTGTATTCTTGCCAGAGGAGTTCGAGGGTGACGCTTTTTTTGCGTAGCTCTTGGTGCACTATCACCCAGTCAGGTTCGGCGCGCACAACATCGACTGGCACGGGTGGCGGAAATAGCCGCGACTCTAGGGCAGTTTCATCTAACTCTGCTGGGAGCGGATAACTGAGCCCTGCCGCTTTGGCTCGGCGTAGATATTCGCCGACCGTGGTGGGGGATGCGCCGATGGCGCGGGATATTTCTCGTTTGGTGCGACCGCATTCGTAATGCAGTCGCAGCGTTTCTGTAATTTTGCGCATGGATAACCTGTTGTTGGCCATGTGACACCTCAATAAAAATCATCAAGGTTGCCACGGTTATCCCGCGTCTTGCTATGCCCGTCCAGTTTGCCGTGGAATCAGTGTCCAGTTTGCGCTGGAATCACTGTCCACTTTGCCGTGGAACACCTGTCCAGCTTGCTCTGGAATTCGCAGTGTTGCGAGTTGGTGAAATCGGCAGCGATTGATTCATTCCCCGATCACGAAGATGAGTTGTGTCACTCTCTACCGTTGGTGATATTGCGTTGACGCTTCGCTTTGACTTCTTCTTTTCCATCATCCCCCAAATTTTTTATACCGACTTGCCCAAGATGGCGTTCTGGTTCTTGTGTTAGACCCTTTTCGTAGTGACTGCGATGATCTACACGTGAGCTATGACCATTTTTTTCAAGTGCTTCATTGATTGTGATGGCGATGTTCTTACGCATCGTCACGACCTGCTCTTTCAACACACGAGGTTCTTTTCCTCCGCTATCCTTTTTGCACCCACCCCGTGCAGGATGTTTAGTGTTGTAGCGTTTGAAAAACTGCTCTGGTGCTCTATCAAGTCCATCATCGAGTCGATCGGACATCATCAAATGCAAATGCGGTTGCGGTGAACCTTCGATGGATGATGTCGGACAATGCAAGGCGAATTGATAGGGTTTATTCTTGACGTGGTCTTTGATTAGATTTTTTGCAATCTCTAATTGCTGCTCGGTCGACAACTCATTCGGCAATGCGATCTCAAATTCACGATATACGGATCCATTGGCTCGCTCATGCTTGTCTGCTTCATTCCATAGGGATAAAGGGTTACCGTTTGTCCAGTCAGGCAGATTTCCATGCTGAGTGATAACGAGATCGTTGTTGTCATCGTCCTTTTTATGCTTTCCTTCACGAGTAATATAACGAGCGTGTTCAGCTGCAGTTCCCTTCTTGCCGCTCTTGATTGAAAAGTGGTAGCTTGCCATGATGTATTCCTTTCGAATTTTGATGATGAATGATTGAAGAATGTGCAGGCAATCGCATTGAATATATTTCAGAAAATTGAGAAAGGGTAAGTGCGCATCCTCTATTTCTACTCTCTCTAGTTAGCTAATCTTGTATGT
>JBAVPP010000387.1:0-4392 GCA_049693175.1 Gallionella sp.
TGTTTTGCGCAAACCGAAGCGTTAATGGTGGGAAAAACCAGCGAACAAGCACGCGCCGAGCTGGTCGCGCAAGGCATGTCGGGCGAGGCTTTGGAGAGCTTACTGCCGCACAAAGTTTTTCCCGGCAATCGTCCCACCAACACGCTGCTGGTCGATCAACTCGACGCAAAAACATTGGGCATGTTAATCGCCTTGTATGAACACAAAGTGTTTGTGCAAAGCGTGGTGTGGAACATCAACCCCTTCGACCAATGGGGCGTAGAACTCGGCAAACAACTCGCCGCGAAAATCTTAAAAGAACTGCCGGATGGCGCGCCTGTCACGCCGCATGATGCCTCGACCAGCGGGCTGATCCAGTATTACCACCATAATAAAAACAACCGCGCGTAGTTTAGTCGAGTGGAAAACCTATGATGGCCTTGATTACTGTGCCATCTGGTGATGGACCTGATACATGTCCGAGTCCGACATTCAAATCCCATTTCCCAAGCATCAAGTCGGCCACTAAGTAATTGGCTTGATTGCTTTGCGGCTGACTGGGATCATTGTGCATCGCCCCCAGAAATGAGTAGTTTTCAACGCCAATTTGCAAT
Organism: Gallionella sp.; assembly: GCA_049693175.1. Taxonomy (GTDB): domain Bacteria; phylum Pseudomonadota; class Gammaproteobacteria; order Burkholderiales; family Gallionellaceae; genus Gallionella. The sequence goes on from JBAVPP010000387.1 coordinate 594, forward strand.
CCATTGCGCACTTGATAGGCAATCTTGGTATCGAACTCTGTGGAGGTTGCTTGAATGGGATTGGATTTTAGAGACCGGTCAAAATTCAAGTTTGTACCAACAGTCCAGTAATTATTTTTCCATACCCCGATCAACTTCAATTCGCTACTCAATTCGTCCGGGTAGAACCGCTTGGAAAGTTGCCCCGCCTCAAAATTTACCGCCCAGTAAAACGGCGTATCTATTGATGCCGGGCGCGGTCGCCATTTAGCCCGAAATTTAATGCCATCTGTTGCAACTGCTCCGCCGGGCGCGGCAGCGGTCAAGACATAAGCACCGACTTCCCAGTTGTTATTTAAGCCATAACTAAATTCAGGCGTGAGTCTTAATTGTTTATCAGTTGCGGGTTGTCCGGCAACAACATAATTGGAATGCAGATCAAGCCCGTATTGTCCGGGATTCTCAAATTCATCAAGATAAACCTGAATCTCTTCGGGGGCCGCCACGGCACTGGTCGATAAAAATAAATCAAGACAAAGTATGCCGATAAAGATGCGCGTATATCCACGAAAGTTTTTTGTAAAAAATTGCATACCTATATTAAATTTTTCAGGCTTGTGAAGTTGCAAGTTCATCGACAGTGTGGGTAATTGTCAATGGATTTAATCACTGTCCTTAATGTTTGCCAGCACCGCGCCTGTTTTCGCATCAATTGCCACCTCATGGGTAATGTGATTCGCGCGAATGTCAAAAGAAAAACGCAGTCCACTGCCACCCAGTTTATGTTCCAATTCTTCGTCGACGACAGTGCCAGGATAAGTTTTCAGCGCAATATCCCGCGCCTCTTTGATGGTGAGCTTGGCTTCTTTTTCGTACTCATCCCCGCTATAAGCCAAAGCATTCAGCGAAGTCATTACAGATGCCGCAAACACGCCTAGCATTACCATTTTTTTGATATCCATTTTTATTTCCTCTTAAATTTACCAACTAAAAATATTACTTACAAAGTTACCCGGTTAATTCATGTTACTGGCATGGGGTTATGGGCAGATTGCTATTCCGGCAACATACGGATCAAGGTATTGTCGCGTCGCACCAGATGATGAAAAAAGGCCATCAAGACATGCGCAACAATCAGCCAGATAAAAACGTTTCCCATGTATGTGTGCACGGCTTTGATGGTACGCGCGTAAGGCAAGCCACTGTCTTCATCTATCAGGGCGGGCAAAATATGGCCAAAAAAATCCACATCATCTCCCCTGCTTTGCTTGGCTAAAATACCCAGAATCGGGAGTATCATCATCAGCGCGTATAAGGAAAAATGAGCAATCGTAGCAAGCATTTTTTGCATACCGGGCAACGGCGGAGAAATGTCTGGAATCGGATTTTTTACGCGCCAGGCAATTCGCACAAAAATCAAAAATAAAACACATAATCCGGTTTGAAAATGCCAGTCCACCACCCCGTGTCTAATCGGACCTTTGGGAAATAGCTCACGAAATTCAATCGCCAAAAGCGCAGAGATAACCAATAAAGCCATTCCCCAGTGCAGCAGTTTAGCGATTGCCCCATATCCCGTCTGTTGCTGTATTTGCATGTCATTTTTATGCATGACGAGATCCATAAAATTTCCTTTGTGACTTACCATATGAGGTTTGGTAACTCGCCTGAATGCCGCACTGATTTCTTTATTGACTCACTTTAATCGAAGCTGGCTTAAAGCAAACTTAAAATTAATCGTCATCCAATCCTTTGGAAAAAAAGCGTACCCAAACCTCAAATTGCAGGAGCTTACCAACGAACTCTGGTGGCGGCACAGGATAAGTTGCCGCTTCAACCGCACGTCGCGCCGCCGCATCTAGCGTGTTAAACCCGCTCGACACAAGAACCGATATATTGGAGACGCGACCATCCTGATAATTAAAAATCACCTCGGTTTTACCCGTTACGTGCGCCATTTTTGCTGAAGCCGGATAGACCATTGCAGCTTGAACGGCAGCGCGTATTCCCCCCTTGAAATTATCCGACACAGTAGGCGCAGCCTTGGGTGTTTCGACAGGCTTGGATGGCAAAGAAACGGGTGTCGCTTCAGCAATGGGGCTAGGCTCGGTAATTTTCGGCGGGTCAGGTTCTTTCACCTCACTTGGTTTGGGTTGCGCAGTTTTTTGTGGCACAGGTTTGGGTAATTCAACCGGCTTTTCCTTTTCTGGCGGCGGCGTTTTAGGCTGTTCGACAGGCGTTGGAAAAGTCAGCATCACCATGGGTTCGGCGGGCTGCGCTTTGGCGGGTTGCTTGGCTGAGAAAACAATCAGGCCAAGCACCATGAGTGCCTCAATCGCAACTGCGGCAAGCGCGGATTTAGTCAGAGCAAATTTCACGACTTACTCCACCTTATTCAAGTTTCTGAGCGGCAAGCCCGATTTGCGTGACACCGGCAAGTCGGCACGCATCCATGATATGCATGAGATTTTGCGTGGAAGTTCCCGCATTGGCGATTATGGTCACGATGGTGTGTGTTGAATCACCCTTCTGTTGTAGCAAGGCTGTGAGTTGCTCCGCGCTTAACACTTTTCCTTCCACTTGGATATTCCCCAACGCATCCGCATTAACAATCATTTTGGGTTGATCCAACGCGGTTGCAGTCGAGCTTTTTGCCAAGCTCGATGTGATGCCCTCAGACGGAATCATGTGCAAGGTAATCATAATAAAAAACACCAGCAGGAAAAACATGATGTCTATCATCGGAATGATTTCAATCCGTGCTTTCTTGACCTCAAAATACTTCATGGATGCCATCTTATGCGACTCCCATTTTGAGTCCGGCGACAACCCTAATCGGAGTGGCTTCAGCAGTATCCTGATAATGCAAATACATACGATTAAGCAGCATCACTTTTAAGGTTTCAAGCTGATGTATGATCACACGAACACGATTATTGAGTGCGTTGAAAAAGAATAAACCAATGATGGCGATGACCAGACCAAAAGCCGTCGCAAGCAGTGCCTCAGCCACGCCGCCTGTTACTTTGGTGGGCGCGCTTCCCGCATCACCCAGAACCTGAAATGCGTTGAACATCCCCAAAATTGTACCCAGCAATCCCAACAACGGAGCCATCGTCACGATGGTGTCCAGTATCCATAAAAATCGATCCACACTGGGTGCTTGACGCATGACAGCCTCATCAAGTTTGTCGGAAATTCGATCAAAATCGTGAGCCAGATCATGCTTGATCGCGACCATCATCACACTCACGTGGGGCAGTAGCGCGTAACTCTCTCCAAGATGCTCCAGCATCTTTTCTTCGATACGCTCTTGTGACTCCAGTTGCGTCATAATCTGATTGCCCTGCTTAATCACTTTTCGCAGATGTATAGAACGCTCTATCGCTATCGTCAATGCCACCAACAGCAGCACGGCCATGAAATAAATAATCCCGCTTGAAGAATTTGCGACGTGTTCAATTGCTGACATATTCATCTTGATTTTCCTTATAGAGCCGTGTTGAGTGTGACCATAAAGCCTCTGCCGGCATTGGTATAAAACATTGGATTTTTGTTCGCGTCCGCCACGCCGCTCCACATCACCGTGTCTGTTCTATTGAACAAATTGTTCACGTTGAGCTGCAATTTTGTTTGCTTGGTAAAGTTGTAGCCGGCTGAAAAATTTGCCACGGTGTAGCTTGAGAAGTTAACCGAATTTCCGTTTATGTCCGTGGTGCCGCTCCAACGCGGTCCAATTTCCTTGGCCATCAAAGACGCATAGATAGTGCCCGCGCTGTTGGCAGGTCCATCGTTGTAAATAAGCCCCGCCGCCGCCGTA
>JBAVPP010000388.1:0-2295 GCA_049693175.1 Gallionella sp.
CCGCTGGGCTTATGCCCTTGAATTTGCGCACCGATCCCTGATGGCATTTCAATCCATTCACTCAGGCTAGCAAAGCTTCGTCTTAATCCATACATTTCCATTTCAATCCCCGCTTCTGCGCACGCTCGACTATAGCTGTCATGAGGATCTTCAAGATGTCCTGTGGCGGAAGTGGGGCTGTTAAATACAAATATATTTCGGCGCTGGAGTGTGGACAGCAATCGTGCCACGTATGGTGTTAGTGGAATGGTTCGACTGCCCTCAGTTTTGTCACCGATAGTTAGCTTCTTCCACCGAAAATCAACATTCTTCCATTTGATGTCGATTAGTTCTCCGGGGCGAGCACCCGTTAGCAACAGCGCTTGAAGATATGCACTTATCACTGGGTTGTTGATAGTCCTAATAGTTGCGAACCAATCCGCTAATTGTTCGCGCTGCAATGAGTCTTGTTTGAGCTTAGGTTTGCCGAGATTTTCACGAGTTGATTTGTGTTGGGCAGGATTGCTCGTTATGATTTCTTTATATTTTTTATGTTCAGTGCACCAAGTTAGAAATGCTTTCAATTGGCGATGTGCTAACCGAGCCTGTCCTCCTCGTTTGGCTCCTTCATGTTTTGCCCATTCGCTTACTCGATCGGATGTGATGTCTATCAAACGAACATCAGAAAGGGAGGCAAGTGCGCCCGGTTCAGTCAATTTTGTACTGCGTTTTCTTATATCACCACCAGGATGGACCATCCTTTGATGGTCGTTGTAGTGACGCTCGCCCCAAATTTTTTTACGTGCTTCAAGATATTCTTTCCACACTGTTGCAAAAGTTAACGATTCTCGTGCTATCTTCAGTTTTAAAGTGGCCGACTTGGCTTCAAGTTCACTAGCCTGATCTGCCTTGATTTGACGTGGATCACCGCCTTGGTCGGTTATCGTTTTTAGTCGAGTTGCTTCGGCTTGAGCCTCGGAAATTTTCCAAGTACGAGGGTCACCAATGGTCAGTCGAATCGTCTTGCCATTTAATGCGGCTTCGAAAATGTAGGATTTAGTTCCAGATGCCGTGACACGTAATCCGAGGCCAGGTGTCTTGCCGTCTCGGTAAATGGTTTGCTGCTTATCGGTCGCGCACTTGAATCCAGCGATTCGTTCAGCAGTGAAGTTTTGCTTTTTCATGTGATGAAATTCTGTGTAGGGTCTATGTAGGAAAATTATATCAACACAGATGAATTTTCATCCATCATATTTTTAGATATATTGAGAATTTTCTGCTATAAGTAAGGCATTAACAGGGATTGTGGAATGGAAATCAACACCAATAAATATGGATACAATCGGACTCTTAATCCGTTTGTCGCAGGTTCGATCCCCGCACGACCCACCAATAATAACAATGCCTTGCGTCTAAACAGCGTGGGGCATTTTTATTTGGTGTGCCACAAATGGGGCATTGCCAAATAAAAAGCCAGCATACTCCAGCTCAATCCCCCATCAAATATGGCTTTAGGTATTAACTTAACTGCCCACAGTTTTGGTTAATGGATTATTGGGGATTTAATTTGAGTTTAATGCCGTTGGGTACAACTTCTATAGATGTGATTTCAATTTCGGTTTCAGCATAGTGAAGTTCGTCGGCTTGAAAACGATATAAGGGATTTTGCTTTAGATATTCGCTTAACATCGTGTCGAGCAAAGGTCGTATCATTTCCAGATATGCGTCACTTTGTTCGATTTGCAACGTTTCCAAGTGACTATCTTGCAAGTACACGGCGCGTTGGATTGCGTCGTAACGTAACGCACTGGTCAATGCAAAATGCCCACGAATGCCGCGATTAAAAATTGATGCGGCACTAAAGTCCAATGCAAGTGAGATGCGATTTTGATTTGCGATGAATCCGATTTCAGGGGTACTGAGTGTGGCACTGAACAATCCTTGACCGAGTTCGCGTTGCAGTGGAAATGACTTTTCTAGTTTGCTGTTTAGTCGTTCTTGCGAGATCAGATATTCGCTGGGGATGATTGTTGCACACGCACCGAGTGCGATTACACTGGCGGCCAATAAAATTTTTTTCAACGATGTGTTCAGGCGACACCCCTTACTTAATCTTTGGCGTGGTGCAAATTACATCAGCATTCTGCGCGCGATGTCTTAAGGCGTGATCAATCAGCACCAACGCCAGCATCGCCTCGGCTATTGGCGTGGCGCGTATGCCGACGCAAGGGTCGTGGCGGCCATGCGTTTCCACCATGATGGCGTTTCCGGATTTGTCGATAGATTTGCGCGGAATGCGTATGCTCGATGTGGGTT
>JBAVPP010000389.1:0-3071 GCA_049693175.1 Gallionella sp.
CCAAATTGGTACACGCCGCCAATTCCTCCGGCAGAGTTTGCAACTGATTTCCCGCCAGCATTAATTTTTGCAACTGCGCGCAACGTCCCAATTCGCGCGGCACATTTGTCAATTGGTTGTCGGTCAAAATCAACCAGCGCAATAACGGCGGAATGGCGGTAGCGGAAAAATGTTTTATCTGATTCGCCTTAAAACCTATCATGCTGAGATGCGCGCAGCGTCCCAACACCTCCGGCACATCGGTAAACAAATTGTCCGAACAGAATATCACGCGCAACTTATGCAAACGCGGCAAGTCATCAGGTAAAGCTGATAGTTGATTACCGGAGAGATTGAGTATTTCCAGCGTGTCCGCGAGTTGAAAAATCTCAGGTGGAAAGGTCGTTAAAGCGCAGCATAAATCGAGGCGGGTGATGCCCGACAATTTGCCGCTACGCAGCTGGGCGAGTGTGTCCATAATCAACATTCAGTAACGCATTTGCAAGCCGAGGTAAGTCAACAGCGTATTACTACTTCCCAAAGAATTATGCACATCTCGCCCGGCTGAAAACAACAACGAGTAACGTTCGGAAAAATTCCAACGCGTCCCGAAGTTGAGAATCAATTCGTCGCCTCCGATATGCACGGCGGCTTGATCATATAACTCCGCGATCAACTCCAAACCTTTTTGCGTTTTATGGGTGTACGCGAAACCCGCGATCCAAATATCCACTTGTTGCGCGGGATGCACCCAGCGTCCCAACTCAAAGTTGATGTCGCCATTTTCAAAGTCGTGTTCAAACTCTACCGGCAAAAAATAACTCACGCCACTTGCCGTCAAACCGTTGTTCGTTTCAGTCACGCGAGGAACAGCGAAACTGATTTGCGGATAAGTGGCCATCTGCCAGCCATTTTCCCCGCCGTCGTAAAATCTCCATTTCATGCCGGCCAAACCGTCACTCAATCCGGCGCGATTGACTCCATTCGGCTCGCTCTGCATCACCCACGGCATTTCAAATTTCAGTTGCAATCTATCACTCGCGCCGTAGTTGGCATCAATCAAAGGTAATTGATAATTTGCCGTGCCGCCAGCGCGGGCAGACAGAGTCGCGACATTGATTTCCCAATGCCCGTCAGCCACCGTACCCGGATCGTCGGTGTTCATCGGCGGGCCGCCAGCCGCCCAGCTCTCCCCCGCAACCAGCAGAGCCGCGCCTACCCATGCGTGACGACTCCAAAAAATAAAAAGATTGTGCATATACCGTAAGCGTTCTGCGCATCATAAAACGCGCATTGATAATGTTTGAGCGAGCGAGATTCTAACTGAGTTCACTGCATATCCTAGTATTTTTGAATCGGGATAGTTGGGTTGGTCTAGGCGTGCTTTTATTTGGGCGATCGGAATTTACGCGACGCGATTTTGCTTGCCGCAGCCCCCACCCCTGCTAAAATTCGCGGCATCTTTTTTATCCCATGCCCATCATGTTGGTTTGGTTCGTCGTGATTTATTTGCTGATTTCCATCGGCATCGGTCTGTATGCTTCGACGCGGGTGCATAACGCGAAAGACTTTGCGGTAGCCGGTCGGCATCTGCCTTTGCACATCGTAACCGCCACGGTATTCGCAACTTGGTTCGGCGCGGAAACAGTGTTGGGCATTTCCGCGACCTTCGTCAAAGAAGGCTTGCACGGCGTGGTTGCCGACCCCTTCGGCGCGAGCCTGTGCCTGATACTAGCGGGACTATTTTTCGCCAATCGCCTGTACCGCATGAACTTGCTGACCATAGGCGATTACTACCGGCTGCGCTTTAGCCACACGGTAGAATTCATCACCACAATCTGCATCGTGATTTCGTATCTCGGCTGGGTATCGGCGCAAGTGAAAGCCTTGGGCCTGGTGTTCAATGTGGTGTCGGGCGGCGAGGTGAGTCAGCAGGCGGGCATGTTTATTGGCGCGGCGATTGTGTTGACTTACACCATGTTCGGCGGGATGTGGTCGGTGGCCTTGCTGGACTTCGTGCAAATGACAGTCATCATGGCGGGCATGTTGTTCATCGCGGTGTTGGTGAGCGGCAAAGTCGGCGGCGTGGTCGCGGTGGTTTCGCACGCGCAGGCGGCAGGCAAGCTGGACTTTTTTCCGCACGGCAATTACACCGAATGGATACCCTTCATCGGCGCGTGGCTGACCATGATGTTGGGCTCGATTCCGCAACAGGATGTGTTCCAACGCATCACTTCCGCCAAGACCGAAAAGATCGCGGTGCGCGGCTCGGTGCTGGGCGGCTCGCTGTATTTCGTGTTCGCTTTCGTGCCGATGTTCCTCGCCTACGCGGCGACGCTGATTGACCCAAAAGTATTCGGTGATTTATTGCAGCAGGATACGCAACTGGTGTTGCCTACACTCATCTTGAATTACACGCCGGTGTTTGCACAGGTGATATTTTTTGGCGCGTTGCTATCCGCGATTATGAGCTGTTCCTCCGCGACTTTGCTCGCCCCGTCGGTTGCCTTCACCGAAAACATACTCAAACATTTCATGTTCAAAAATATGAGCGACCATCAATTCTTGCGCACCATGCGCATCACCGTGTTGTGCTTTGGCGGTGTGGTGCTGGCGTTCGCGCTCAACTCCAACGCGAGCATATTCAAGATGGTGGAAAACGCCTACAAAATCACGCTGGTCGCGGCTTTCACGCCGCTTGCGTTCGGTCTGTATTGGCAGCGCGCCAACAATCAGGGCGCACTTACCGCCATCGTGATGGGTTTGTCCAGTTGGATATTGATGGAAGCCTTTAATCCGTCCGAAGTCTGGCCGCCGCAACTGGTCGGCTTGCTGATGAGTATTGCGGGCATGGTTGCAGGCTCGCTACTGCCCAACCTCATGCGCCATGCACATCGGGCAAAGCATTGTCCACACAATGATGGCAAGAGCATTGCTACTGATTAACTTCATCTGATTACGCAGATTCGCACAGATTTTTATGTTGTACGTATTCCGCTCGCGCGAGCTTCAAAATAAAAAATAGCGTTGGATGTTAATCGGCGCGAATCTGCGGACAAAAAAATAATTTGATAAATTTCATGTCATATTAC
>JBAVPP010000390.1:0-1606 GCA_049693175.1 Gallionella sp.
GCGTGATGGTGGCGGTGACCAGAGCCGGTTGGAGAGTCCGGTCAAAATCCGTTTCTACCAGCGTCGGCGTTTGAAAGGAAACAAGGTCGATACGAATTGGAATAGTGCCGGTCAGCGGTTGAGGAGAAATACTGTTTATTACTATATCGAGGATTGCCGATACAATGACAGCGTTACCCGGGACGCCACCCGTACCTGTCAAGGGAAAGTCGAGGAACGCACGATATTCCGCATTCGTGTCGGGATTTATGCCGGCAAACACACTTTGGACACTCGGATTCATGCCCTGCGTAACCGTGAAAAGACCCGTGGTGGAATCTCGCACGATATCACCGTCAAGCGCGGCGTCACTGAGGATCGATGAAACAATTTGATCGCGTGTGTCGCGATCGCGATGGCCACAACCTATCAGTGTCAGACTTATGAACACCATTATTGCCGCCAGGCATGTCCTTTTCATGGCTACCTCCCGTCTTTGTTCATCGTATTGTCAAGATTTACCACAAAGCACACAGAGAAGGAATCGAATATATCGAGAAGGCGCCTCGGTGACCTCCCTCCCACTCTGTGCCCTTTTATTACGAGCACTGTTCGTTATTTCTTGTCTTTTAAACCACGAGATCTCAGAGCATCTTATTGATAAATAAACTCAAGGTGTTTGGGTTTTCCCCAGACATTCCTCAGTGCTCTCTGCCTGCGCCCAGCGTTTATCAGTTGAACCGTAGCCTGCTCTTGCGAAGACGCGGCCATAAACGAGTGCAGGGTGTGGTTTCATTTTTTGCCCCTCTTTTTTTACTACTCAGGTCGCCCGCCGCTCAAGGGCGCCTCTAGGGGTGTTATCTTCTCTCCCCAGACGGTGTTCTTGCACCACCAGCGGGCTGGCGGCTTTTCCTGCTGCCGCGGGAGGGTGGCGGAGACGTTTTCCTTCCCCGTGTCATTGCCCGCTCACGGGATCCCCTAAATATAGTATTGTTCCATCCTCGAACTCCGGGGGAAATGAAGCGTCTTGCATCGTGTGGTACACCTATGCCTGCAAAGGTCCGTCCATTGAATCGCCTCAAGGGATCGACCCGAACAATCCTGTTTGTGCGGTGATCCACGAAATGATTGGAGATGACCTCCACCCTGTCATGAACATGGACGACCCTGTGGAAATCACCCAGGATGTAGAAACCAGGAAACCAGAAATTCCACCCCCAGAAAGGATAGGGTACCCAGACATATAAATAGGTATAATCCGGAGGAGGGGCATAGTAGGTCACAGTCGGCGGGCCTTGGTCGTAGTAATAGTTGTTTATCACGGTAGTATCCGGAGCGGCGTTATTACCTGGACCATTCTGGTCGGTCTGTCCAGGCGTACCGCCCCTGACAGCTAAGTTTATCTCGGTCATAACATTCTGAAATGCCAACGACGCTTCATCTTTCCCCATTTTCAAGCTTTTGGATTCAGCCGCAGCGCTTATTGACTGCGTCAACTCTCCGACAATGTCAGGCGTTACCGGATAATCGGCAATCCACCCGTTCCGGGGCGTGACACCGGCATTCCCGAGCAAGCTCTCTGCTTCAGCCTCGCTGGTGGCTTTTCCCAGTTTAAGCGCATCAGCAA
>JBAVPP010000391.1:0-2320 GCA_049693175.1 Gallionella sp.
CGATATACCGCGACACCAGCAGTGAGCATAATGGGCTGAGTGTTGACGGTGGCGTTCAGATCAGCATCTGTACCTTCAGCAACCAGTTGCCATAAGTCTTGTTTGAGCACATCCGAGGCTTCGGTGAATGTGTCGCGCACCGCAACAAAATCGGCATAGCCGTTCATCATGCCGCGCGATTGGGAACCTTGTCCGGGAAATACGAAAGCGAATTTAGTCATAGCAAAAAATCAGTTGGGAGTTAAATTACAAACTGGCAGTCCGGCACACATAACTCTTATGTCTTATAACTTATATTTTATGTCTTTATGGCAGCGAACTTGCACCATTACCATTTAATCAAAATCGCGCCCCACGTAAAACCACCGCCTATGGCTTCGAGCAAAATATGCTGGTCTTTTTTAATGCGGCCATCGCGCACCGCCGCGTCCAATGCGAGCGGAATCGATGCCGCCGAGGTATTGCCATGCTGGCCGACTGTCACCACCACATTGTCCATGCTCAAGCCTAATTTTTTGGCGGTGGCTTCCATGATGCGGATGTTGGCTTGATGCGGAACCAGCCAGTCGATAATGGAATCGGACAGTTTATTTTCTTCCAGCAATTCCTCAACAACCTTGCTTAACATATTGACAGCAAACTTAAATACACCCTTACCATCCATCTTGATATAAGGATCACCCGCCACTACGCCGTTGCGCACATTACCTTCGGCTTTAAGCATATCGCGCTGCCTACCATCGGCATGCAACTTGGCAGCGATGATGCCGGGGGTCTCACTGGCCTGCAAAATCACCGCACCCGCACCGTCGCCGAACAACACGCAAGTGGTGCGATCCTGCCAGTCCAACATACGCGATAACACTTCCGCACCGACCACCAAAACCGTCTTGACTTGCCCCGCGCGTATATACATATCAGCGGTGTTCAATGCGTAAACAAAACCGCCGCATACCGCTTGCATATCAAATGCCGCCCCGCCGCTGGTGATGCCTAATTTGTCTTGCAGAATACAGGCGGTGCTGGGGAAAATTTGATCCGGCGAGGTGGTTGCCACGATGATGAGCTCGATGTCATCCGCCGTTATGCCCGCTGCCTCTATGGCTTTGCGGCTGGCTTGCAGCGCGAGGTCGCTGGTCAATTCGTCATCGGCGGCGAAGTGACGTTCATGGATGCCGCTGCGCGACACTATCCAATCGTGCGACGTTTCGACGATTTTTTCCAGATCATAATTGGTCAGCGTTTTAGCTGGCAAATAGCTGCCTGTTCCTATGATGCGTGAATACATTAAGTCGCTCCTTGCTCAGGATGTTGACGCTGATGATGCCACTTCTCGATATGTTCGCTGATGTGTTGCAACATCCCGCCGCGCGCTTCTTCGGCGGCACGTTCGATGGCACAGCGAAAAGCATACACATCGGCAGAGCCGTGACTCTTGACGACGATACCTTTGAGTCCCAAAAAGCTCGCGCCATTGTAACGGCGATGATCCAATCTGTGTTTGAAGGCTTTGAGTGCCGGTAAAGAAAGCATCGCAGCGAGCTTGGTGAAAATATTGCGACTGAATTCTTCGCGCAAAAAACCGCCCATCATTTTCGCCACACCTTCGGCGGTTTTGAGCGCGACATTGCCGACAAAACCGTCGCATACCACCACGTCGGTTACACCCAGAAAAATATCATTACCTTCCACGTTGCCATAGAAATTCAAATCGCTCGCCGCCAATAATTCAGCCGCTTGCTTCACCACTTCATTGCCTTTGATTTCTTCGCTACCGATGTTGAGCAATCCCACGGTGGGATTTGCTTTGTGCTCCAAAGCACTGACTAGCGTCGAGCCCATCAGCGCGAATTGCAGCAAATGTTCCGCCGTGCAATCGGTGTTTGCGCCCAAATCCAACATGCAAACTTGCCCGGACTTGGTTGGCAAATAAGACGCGATGGCGGGCCTGTCTATACCCGGTATAGTTTTAAGCACATAGCGCGCCGTCGCCATCAGCGCACCGGTATTGCCGGCACTGACGCAAGCCAAGGCCTCGCCATTTTTCACCAGATTGATAGCGACACGCATGGAAGAATCTTTTTTGCCGCGCAAAGCGGACTGCGGCGACTCATCCATAGCCACAACTTCACTGGCAGGATGGACGCGCAAATGCGCGCCAGTCTGCACACCTAAAGTGCGCAGCTCAGCTTCAATCGCATCGGGAATGCCGACCAACACTATCGTGTCGCCGGGCGCGTGTTTCAGATATTCAATGACTGCGGGAATAGTGACTGAAGGACCGTGGTCACCACCCATTGCATCTATGGCTAATGTAACG
>JBAVPP010000392.1:0-2188 GCA_049693175.1 Gallionella sp.
TTATTGCATACCCCGGTTTTCCACTCATTTGCGCAAGCTGGGGTATAGCCGACTTTTCCGGAGGTCTTGCTTTCCCATCGAAGCGGGTAAACATCGGTGCGACCTCGAAACAAGTGACGAAAGAGTGCGACTTTTTCAGTGGTGCTGAAATTGGATGCTTCTACATCGGGAGTTGGAAGTGGTATTGGCTCAAGCGGCAACCGCCATTCAATACCATGTACGTCAAGTAAAGAGACAAGCCTGGCGTTTTCAAAACGGAGACTGGCAAGTTCACCGTCTTCAGTCACAGCATTCGCTTCCATTCGATGGCGCTATCCAATCAGACGGCCTCCAATTCAATGCGCAATTTTTTACCGAGAACGGATGCCGCGCTGGAAAGTGTGGTCAGAGTCAGACTGGTGTCTGTGGTATCAAGCAATCGGTTAAGCGCCGCGCGGCTAGTGTGCATCTTCTTGGCCATGGATGTTTTGGTGAGATTTTGTGCTTTCATTTCTTGGTCGATTTGCCATGCGATCACGCGCTTGACAGCCACCGCAGTGGCCTCGTCCAGCATGGCGTCTTCAGCCAGGAAGTCATCAAAATTGCTGCCAATATTTTTTGCTTTCATCATGTATTCCTCATTCTGTCTTTTGCCAATTTCAAATCGGGCTGTGGTGTTGCTTGGGACTTCTTGATAAACCCGTGCAATAAAACGATCTTGCTACCTGACACTGTAAACAGCACTCTAGCAATACGACCATCCAAATGAATACGAACTTCCCACAGGTTTTTGTCCATCTTGCGTACAAGCGGCATGCCCAGAGGCCAGCCAAACTGTACTGTCTTAATGTCTTCACCTATTGTTTTTCGATCAGTAGCTGATAGCTCTCGCAACCAATCGCGCACTGGCTCCGCGCCGGCATCAGTTTTAAAGAATCTGACTTCGAGTGTGGGGTGTTTCATTGGGTGAGAGTGTATCAATAATGGTACGGTAGAGCAATGAATTTTCTCGTTTATTCAAAACAGTATTGCTGGGCAAGACAGAATTGATGCGATGCCCTTTGATTCATACTGGCTTATCAGGAAATGATTTTCGACAAGACTTATATAAACCTAAAAACCACCGAAATTCTGTAAGATCGGCAGATTGGGGCGCGTAGGTATTGGCTTTGCGGGCATCCCATCTTACAAAGATATTAAGTTATGTGGTTGATTGGTAAGGAATGACGATCTGATTGTGATTCCAGTTGTCGACGGTTCGAGCCCGTTCAGCCACCCCATTCTATAAACATCCCAACGATAGCGCTCGCTATTTTCTTGTAAGATCAGCTTACCTTTTACCATTTCCGAGTTCCCTCAAGAATCGCTCGCTTAGACTAATCCATTGGATTACAATAATCGTCATGATTACGATTGCCGAAGTGCCGGAATATATCCGCCAAGCGGAAAAGCTTCTAACTGAGGCGGAGCGGCGGGATGTAGTGAGTTATCTTGCAGCGCATCCAAAATCTGGCGACCTGATTGAAAGCACGGGCGGCATCCGCAAATTGCGATGGGCGCGGAAAGAGCGGAGGGGTACGAGTGATTTACTATTACCACAGCGATCTGATGCCACTCTATTTGATTACGCTGTTTGCAAAGAATGAGCAGGGCAACTTGAGTAAAGCCGAACGCAACGAGTTGGCGAAGATGGTGGTTGTCTTGGTCGAAACATGGATTGAGAGGTGAAATATGGGAACTACCTTTGATAGTATCGCGCGTGGTTTGAATGAAGCCGTTGCACACGCCAAGGGAAAAAAAGTGGCCGTTAAAACTTACAAACCTGAGGCGGTGGATGTTTCTGCGTTACGTCAGAACATGGGGATGACACAAGAACAATTTGCAGCTCGATTTGGATTTTCTGTTGCGACTTTGCGCCATTGGGAGCGCGGCGATCGTACGCCACAGGGGGCGGCCCTGGTATTGCTGAACGTAATTAAAAGTGCACCTGAAGTAGTGAAAGCTGCACTGATTTGAAAATGCTCTGTACCAAAAATTTCGCCCTTCAGTTTTTGTAAGATGCACAAATCGGGGCGCATGCTTATTGGCATTGCGAGCTGGCCATCTTACAAGTTTTCTAAATTATGTGGTTGATTGCTATGGATTTGCGATCTGATTGTGATTCCAGTTGTCGACGGTTCGAGCACGTTCAGCCACCCCAGTTTAAAGC
>JBAVPP010000393.1:0-1797 GCA_049693175.1 Gallionella sp.
GGCGGGGAGTTTTACTCACCATTCATCCCAGGAGAAAAAATGTTATTGATTCTCTCCCAATGGTTATCTCAGGATGTGCGCACCTTCAGCGTGTTCAATTACATCACGCTGCGCGCGTTGATGGCGGCGATGACTTCGCTGATGATTTCGTTCATGGTTGGCCCGTGGATGATACGCAAACTCACCTCGATGAAAATCGGCCAGTCGGTGCGCACCGACGGCCCGCAAACACACTTGGTCAAAGCCGGTACCCCGACGATGGGCGGCGCGTTGATTTTGACTTCGGTCACCATCTCAACTTTGTTGTGGGGTGATTTGCATAACTCCTATATCTGGGTGGTGCTGCTCACCACAGTGGGCGTGGGCGCGATCGGTTGGGTGGACGATTACCGCAAAGTTGTGCATCGCAATCCAGATGGCTTGTCCGCACGCGCCAAGATGTTCTGGCAATCATTGATTGCTTTGGCAGTGGGAATATTTTTGTGGTTGCACGCGACCTTGCCCGCGCATACCGAACTCATCGTGCCGTTCTTCAAGCATCTGGTTTTTCCGCTGGGCATGTTCGGTTTTATCGCGATGGTCTATCTGGTCATCGTCGGCAGCAGCAACGCGGTCAATTTAACCGATGGATTGGATGGTCTGGCCATTATGCCGACGGTAATGGTGGCAAGCGCGCTGGCGATTTTTGCATACGTTGCGGGTCATGCGGAATTCTCAAAATATTTGGGCGAGCCTTCCATCCCCGGCGCGGGCGAATTGGCGATTTTCTGCGCCGCGATAGCCGGTGCGGGATTGGCCTTTTTGTGGTTCAACGCTTATCCGGCGGAAGTATTCATGGGTGATGTCGGCGCGCTGGCATTGGGCGCGGCGTTGGGCGCAGTCGCGGTGATTGTGCGTCAGGAAGTTGTGCTGGCCATCATGGGCGGTGTATTCGTGATGGAAGCGGTGTCGGTGATGGTGCAAGTGTCGTATTTCAAATACACCAAAAAACGTTTCGGCAAAGGTGAGCGCATTTTGTTGATGGCACCGTTGCATCACCACTTTGAGCAAAAAGGTTGGAAAGAGACACAGGTCGTCGTGAGGTTTTGGATTATCACGATGTTGCTGGTGTTGATCGGTTTGGCGACATTGAAATTACGTTAAGGAAAACGTGAAAAATTGGTCTGACAAATTCGTCTTGGTGCTGGGTCTCGGTGAGACAGGACTATCCATGCTGCGCTATCTCGGCGCGCAAGGTGCGCGTTTGCGCGCGGCGGATAGTCGCAGTGCGCCAGCCGGTTTGCCGGAAGCCGCAAAATATGTCGCAGCACAACAAATATTCTGCGGCGCGTTTACCGATGCTTTGTTCGACGGTATAGATGCCATCGCCATCAGTCCCGGTGTGCCACTGGCCGATCCTGTGGTCGCGCGTGCCGTGGCGCGCGGCATCCCCGTGGTTGGCGATATCGAATTATTCGCACAACACTTGAAGCAGGATTCTTGTATTTCAAATCCCAAATCCCAAATCCTAAATCCTGTTTCTAAAGTTCTCGCCATTACCGGCAGCAACGGCAAGACCACTGTGACTTCTATGGTTGCGCATTTGTGCCAACACGCCGGTAAAGATGCGGTGGCGGCGGGCAATATTTCACCGGCGGTATTGGACGTGATGATGCAGCGCGGCGAGCGTCAACCGGATGTGTGGGTGCTGGAGTTGTCCAGTTTTCAATTGGAAACGACGGACAGTTTGAATGCCGCCGCCGCGACGGTGTTGAACATCAGCGAAGATCATCTCGATAGATACGATGGCATGAATGA
>JBAVPP010000394.1:0-1847 GCA_049693175.1 Gallionella sp.
CCGCGTACTTGACTGTCAAAACCAGTGGCGATAGCCAAACCGGTTGGGTCGTCTTTCGCGCTGTTGATACGCAAACCGGAAGACAAACGTTGTTGGGCGGTTTGCAAGGACAGAGCGGATTTATTCAACGCTGCGCCAGCAAAAAGAGCCGAGATATTTGTGTTGATGACTTGTGCCATGATAATTCTCCTTTAACGGGTTATTGTCCGGCTTGATTGCCGTTTACTTTGGTTTCGTGTTGCCTATCAACCGCGGTTATTCCAGTTATCGGAGCAAGTCTGAAAAACTTTAGCACTATGTTTGAATATTTCTGTGTATGGAAAATTCGACACGATGTTGCTTCCCGTTATTTCGCGACAATCACTTGGTTCTTGCCGGATTTTTTGGCTTTGTACATGGCCTGATCGGCGCGCCCCACCACATCTTCCTGTTCTTCCTCATTGCCGCGCAAAGCCACGCCGGCACTAAAGGTGATGAGGATGCGGTCGTTCTCGTGCAAGAAGAATTTTTTGGTCAACTCGCGTTGTAAGCGTTTGATGGTTGCTTCCGCATTTTCAAGATCGGTGTCCGGCAACAGGATGACGAATTCCTCACCACCATAACGCGCGACCGAATCGCTGGGACGCAAAGCCTCTTTGATTACATCAATCAAGTGAATGAGGGCGCGGTCACCGGCATGATGTCCCAAAGTGTCATTCAGGCGTTTGAAATTATCGATGTCCAGCAGTGCCACGCACAGCGGAGCTTTGCTGCGATCGGAACGTGTCGCTTCACGCCCGAAGGCTTCGTCCAATCCGCGCCGATTGAGTGCGCCGGTGAGTTGATCTTCGCGCACCAATTCACTGATTTGTTCGAGCTCCTGTTCGAGCTTTTTAATTTTATCTTCCGACTCTTGAACTTGTTTGCGCGTGTTGACCAACTCCTCGTGCGAACGCAATGCACTGGCTTGAATCGCGCGGGTTTCCTGCATGATGTCATCCAGCAAATGGCTGAGTTCGGTGATGTTGTTGGTGGTGCCGATTTTTTGGCTGTAGCCTTCGATTTTATGATGATAGTCGCCCGTGCTTTCGGTCAAATCGCCTAGCCTGTCGATGAAAGTAGTCATCAAACTTTTCAGGGTGATTTTGGCATCCGTCAAACTTTGTTTGAGCAAACTCTGTTTGATAATCGCGTCGCGCAAACTGCGTTCCGCATCGGCGATGACGTGACGGTTAACCGGATTGTCGACGATTTGCTGCAAGGTGGTAATCTGACCGTGCAACCATTCCTCGTCTTCCACCAGTTCGCCGACATTCTCAACCAGCAGCCGCAACAGGCGCACCAGACCTTCTTGTATTTTTGCTTTGTCATGCCCGTTTATCTCGACCTTGAGACGGAGTTGACGCAGTTGCTTGGCAATCTTGTTGATGGCTTCGGAATTACTCGCCGCACGTATTTGTTTGGCAAAGGCATGCACTTCATCTGCGAATTCCGGCTGGGTGCTGAGTATGCTTTCCAACGTCAGCGCGAGTAATTCACGCAGCTCGCCATCCATTTCGCTGTTGCCGGACGTGGGCGAGGCGGGCGCGTTGCTCACGGCAGTTACCGTGCTCGCTGGAGTGATATTTTCTAGAGTTGCGCCAGATGGTGCACTGGCTGTAGCGTCTGGTGTGTTCATGGGAGACGAGGGCGTGACCGTCCATGAGCGTAGCAGCCCGTTCAATTTTTCAAACAGGGTTTCCGGATTCGCCGCGAAGCGGGTCAATACCGTTTCCAGTCCCTCGCGTTTGCGGGTGACGGTCAATCCCTTATGTTGGGTTTCCAGTTGGCGTAGCAGGTCGCGGATTAACTCTGACCAGGATGGAATC
>JBAVPP010000395.1:0-1532 GCA_049693175.1 Gallionella sp.
CGCGTGGCCTGCTCCATCAAGGCTTGCGCTTCCCAATCCACCAGTGCTTTAGGCACATCGAATTGTGTCACTTTCAGCAAGGCATCCATCGCCACATCTTTGTTGCGCACTTTCAAACGGCGATCCAACTCGCGTTGCAAGTTGGCGCGAATTTCTGTGGCCAATTTGCTCACATCGCCGTCAGTAATGCCGACCGATTTTGCAAACTCCGCATCCAATTCAGGTAACTGTGGTGCTTCGACTTTGTTTAGTGTGATGGTAAAAGTCACTTCTTTACCCGCCACATCTTTGCCGTGATAAGTCTCAGGGAAGGTCATGTTGAACGATTTGGTCTCGCCGACTTTCATACCGATGATCGCCGCTTCAAATTCAGGCAACATGCGGCCCACGCCGATTTGCACCGGATAGTTTTTCGCCTCACCGCCTTGGAAAATTTCGCCGTTCAACTTGCCGACAAAATCCACATTCACTTGATCTTCGGATTGAGCCGCGCGATCCGCCGCCACAAACACACTGCGCTGTTTGCGCAAAGTCTCAACCGTATTATTCACATCCGCATCAGCCAAAGTATAAGTGGCACGTTCCAGAGACTCACCGGACAAATCGCCCACCACCACCTCGGGATAAACCTCAAACGTCGCGCTGTATTCGATCTGCTCGGCTTTCATATCCGCCGTCTTCACATCAAACTCAGGATAACCCGCAACCTTTAGATTATTGGTCTTGGCGGCTTCTTCAAAAGAACGCTGCAAAGCTTCACCCAATGCTTCCTGATGCGCTTGCGCGCCATAGTATTGTTCCAGAATCTTGCCGGGTATTTTGCCCGGACGAAAGCCGGCGATTTTCGCGGTGCGACCGATACGTTTCAAACGGGTGGCAACTTCGCCAAGTATGACTTGTTGAGGAATCGATGCATTAAGACGACGCTGTAACGCGCTCACAGTTTCTACGCTGGACATGCTGTATTTCCTTGCTATTGAATTAAGTTAGACAGTGCTACAAAAGAAAAAACTCGAAATGCATCCCGACGATATAGCTTTTAATCAAGTCTTATAACGGTAATAAAAAGCCCTTTTTATGGCTTATTACCACGCTTTAGGTATGCCATTATCAAGTTTGTTGGAGTAAATTGTATCACGCTCACCGAGCTGGCGCATAGCCGCATCTAAGCACCATCGGCATAGTATCCGCCTCGCGCCAACCTTGTTCAATTTAAGGTCTCTACCCAAACAAATGAGTTATATTTGGCACACATGACTATCGCGCATAACACTCAGCAAGACTCTCTGGATCCCGAAGACTGGGATGCCCTGCGCAAGCAAGGACATCTTATGCTGGACGACATGTTCGACTATTTGCAACACATACGTTCACGCCCGGTCTGGCAAACCATACCCGACGAAATTCGCGCGCAATTTCAGCAACCCTTGCCGCACCATCCTTCCGACATCGTCACGGCACACCGGACTTTTATGCAGTCCATCTTGCCTTACGCGGTGGGCAATAGTCATCCCGGTTTCATGGGTTGGGTA
>JBAVPP010000396.1:0-3527 GCA_049693175.1 Gallionella sp.
CGATATAACGGAAAAAAGCGAACTCCGGTCCTTTGTCGGTGTAGTAGAATTCCGCATATTCGCCCGACCTCACATTGAGTTGATTGATGAAGCGGCGTTTGCAATCGGCGAATTCGCTACCCAATAAACGACTCTCGTTTTCGGCATGTGTCTCGGCGATACGATGCGCCAAAGTGGTAGTAAATTCCTGGCGTTGCTCGGCGGTCAAACGGCGATACGCGATGCGGTCGGCGACCATGATGGCGAACAGCAGAAACTCGGTGAGAAAGGCGAAATATTGCGCGCCGATGGCAATCTCAAAATCCGCCAGCCGGGTTTTTTTCAGCGCGTTGTCGGCGATGCGATAAATGGTGAACGACAACGCGCCCGCGAGTTCTTCAGGCGTGTGTTCACGTCCATCTTTGAACCAGTTGCTCTTGATGCGCAAGCTCAACCTTTCCGAATGAAAAACTCGTGCACGCCCGCCGCCGCTTCGACACTTTCCAATATGGTCATGCCGGTGGCGGATGCCCAACCGTCAATGTCGGATTGCACGCCGGGACAGTCACTGATAAGGCGCAAAATTTCGCCGGTTTGCATACCGTTCAGCAGTTTTTTTGCCTCGATGATAGGACCGGGACACACCGCGCCGCGTATATCCAAAGTGACATTGGCGAGATGTGCGCGCGCTTTGCCTTTTTGGATATGATAGCCGACACCGCCCTCCGGCATTTTTTCTGTTTTCAAAATTTGATTGCCGGTCTGTTTCGCCCAAGCGAACAAATCGTCTTCTGTGCCGGGGCAATCCGAAATCAACAACAAAACTTGCCCCGCCATCAATTCGTCCACCATGCGTTTCGCACCGATGAGCGGGCGCGGGCATGACAGCCCTTTCATGTCGAGCACTACATTAACCATGTCCATTTGTTTCTCCTTAAACCTTGCCTGGTCGAATGACCGGACATGTATCAGTAGCCGCCTTTGCCCTTGGGTTGCGGTAATCCGGCGACTTTCGCCGCTTGTTTGGCGGGGCCGACCGGGAATAAATCATACAAGTCTTTACTCTCGGCTTCCGGCCAAAATTCGTTCACGCCCTTGAGCATATTGCGGAAGTTTGGGGTGTGACCTTCATCGCGGAATTGGTCGCGCATGTAGTTAATAACTTCCCAATGTTTGGGCGTTAATTCTATGCCTTCTGCCACCGCGATAACGGTGACCACTTCCTCGCTGAAATTCGGTTCCAACAAATAACCTTCAGCATCGGTTTCGAGTTCATTGCCAGCTACTGTGTATCCCATTATTTATCTCCTCCGTTTTATAAAAATCCCACAAAGTCAGCTGTCCAAATCGGTGATGGCTTTGTAGGGTACAAAAATTCCACAACCGTAACGACGGTCGGTTCCCAACCCTAGGTATTGCAAGCGCAATGAGCTATCCGGCTTGAGATCATGCACGACCAGACTGTAGCCTTGCAGGGTGCGAGCCGGACTGGTGATATGGTTGCGCAAACCGCAAATGAGATTGCCCACCACGCCAAGCTCGTTCAAGCGTGTCGTGACACTCTTGATGAAGTCCACCTCGGCCTCGTCCGTGCAAACCAGATGCGCGTGCAAAGTCGGATAAGCCTGTATCGGACGCAGCTTGTGCGTGCCGAGTTGCAGCGTGCCGCCGTCGAGCGCGAGTTGCCGACCGGATAGTTGGTCGGCATGTCCCGCTAATGATGAGGGTAAACGCAAAGTCAGCTTGGCACGTTTGGGCAGCGACATGCCTGACGCACTCGATGAACCGCGCAGTGGTATCACACCGATAGAATCATCGTTATCCAGATCGGGCGCATGGCGCACCAACGCTTTCCATAAATCGAAAGGATAAGTGGCGGCAGGCATTTCACCACTCACATCAAAAATGGCATCGATCATGTCGGGATTGACGCGCTGGTTATTTGTCGATCGCATGTTGCGTGTCCGCCCAGTCTTGCATGGCTTGCGCCCATAGCCGCGCGGTGTCAGGGTCAACATCAAAAATGGTGAAGCGTTTGGCTTCGCGTATGCGTATACGCAACAAGCTCATGCCGCCCTCGACATGGTCGATCTGCTGTAGCTCGATGTCTTGTCCTCCCAGTGGAACTTTGAATTTTGTTAATTCGCTAATCTGCGCCATAGTCACTCTTGGGATGTGTTGGTTTGTGAGGTGCGAGTCTATCTCGTATCGCTCACGCTTTGAAATACTACTCTGGGACGGGGGTAAGCACCCCATTAGGGTTATAAAAAATACCCGCTACGGGTAATGGTTAGCCCAAGGGTTGCCCCGTACTATGCAGACCAATCAGGAAGTTGAGCGCGCCGTGTTTGTATTGATGGCAGAGCTTGACCATATCGAATACTACCCAAGTCTAAAAATCGGGTCTTAAACCAGTTGCTGGCAGCGGATTGTTGGCAATCCAACTGAAAGGAATAATTATGGCAAAGAAGATGCATGATACCCCTAACCTCGATCAGCTTGAGGATGGCCCATGGCCCAGCTTCGTCACGGGTCTTAAGGATCTGGCGAAAGACAAGGATTACGTTGTCGATTTGCTCGGACAACTTGAGACTTCTTACGAAACCAAAAAAGGCTATTGGAAGGGTGGTACCGTCGGTGTGTTTGGTTATGGCGGCGGCGTGATTCCCCGTTTTACCGAATTGAAAAACGCGGACGGCACACCCAAATTCAAAGACGCGGCAGAATTTCACACTTTGCGCGTGATGCCACCTCCCGGTATGCACTACGACACCGATACCTTGCGCCAATTCTGCGACATCTGGGAAAAGCACGGTTCGGGTCTGATTGCGTTCCACGGACAATCCGGCGACATCATGTTCCAAGGTGCAACCACCGAGAACGTGCAAAAAGCTTTTGATGAAATCAATGAAATGGGTTTCGATCTGGGCGGCGCGGGTCCTGCGGTGCGCACCTCGATGTCTTGTGTGGGAGCAGCGCGTTGCGAGCAATCCTGCTATGACGAAGCGAACGCGCATCGTGCGGTGTTAAACACTTTCTTGGATGACATACACCGTCCTTCCTTGCCCTACAAATTCAAATTCAAATTTTCCGGTTGCCCGAACGATTGCATGAACTCGGTGCAACGCGCCGATATGGCGGTGATTGGTACGTGGCGCGACAACATACGCACCGACGAAACGCTGGCGAAAAAATGGTTCGATAAACACGGCATGGATGAGTTAGTGAACGACGTGGTATCGCGTTGCCCGACCAAGACTTTCCAAGTCAAAGAGCTGAAAAAAATCAAGACTGGTGAGCATATTTCTACCGTTGCGGTGAGCGATACGCATGGCATCGAAATCAACAATCAGGATTGCGTGCGTTGTATGCATTGCATCAATGTGATGACGGGCGCGTTGGCGACTGGTAAAGACAAAGGCGCGACGGTGCTGGTGGGCGGTAAGAGTCATTTGAAGATCGGCGGTTTAATGGGTACGGTGGTGTTGCCATTCATCAAATTGGACACTGAAGAAGCGGTCGAAAAACTGGTTGATTTCGCGCAACGC
>JBAVPP010000397.1:0-1909 GCA_049693175.1 Gallionella sp.
AATGCAAACCGGGCGCGCCGCCCGCCAATAATTTTTGGCACAGTTCGGTCACAACATCCAAGCCAAATGCTTGCACCGCCTCGTTGTCGTCGCCATAGCCTTCCAACGTTTTGCGCATCCAGCGCGGAATTTCCGCGCCGCACATTTCGGAGAAGCGTGCCAACTGCGAGTAACGCATGATGGGCATAATACCCGGTACGACAGGCGCGCTGATGCCGAGTTTGCGACAGGCATCGACAAAGTAAAAATAACTATCGGCGTTGTAAAAATACTGCGTAATGGCGGAGTTCGCACCCGCGTCCATTTTGCGTTTGAAGTTGAAAATATCATCGCGTGCCGATTTTGCCTGCGGATGAAATTCAGGATACGCCGCGACTTCGATATGGAAATGGTCGCCTGTTTCCGCGCGTATAAATTGCACCAACTCGTTGGCGTAATGAAACTCGCCTATACTCGCCATGCCGGACGGCAAATCACCACGCAACGCGACGATGCGCCGCACACCCTGCGCTTGATAACTTTGCAACAAAGTGCGGATATTTTCCCGCGTCGAACCCACGCAAGAAAGATGCGGCGCGACCGCCGAACCTTGCGCCTGAATGTGTGTTACGGCTTGCAGCGTGCGTTCCTGTGTCGAGCCGCCCGCACCGAAAGTCACCGAAAAAAATTCGGGATTTAAGGTCGCCAATTGACCGTGCGTTGCCGCCAACTTTTCCATGCCTTCCGGCGTTTGCGGCGGAAAAAATTCAAAACTGATATGTGAGATATTCATTTTTTTCCCAATAACTGTTGGGCCGCTGCGGACAACGCCCAAGAAAAAATACTGTATAGCACCGCGCCAAAAACGCCGTGCCAAAAACTGTCCACGATAAAGCCGCGCAACACCGAACCGACGAACCAGAACAGCGTGCCGTTGATGACGAATATAAATAGTCCCAGCGTCAGCAAGGTCACCGGCAAAGTCAGCAATAGCAACAGCGGACGGATTAACGTGTTCACCAAACCCAATAAAAATGCGGCGAGCAAGGCGGCAGTGAAACCATCCACATGTATGCCCGGCACAAAATTCGCCACGGCGATGAGTGCCAATGCATTTAATGCCCAGATGATAATCAGTTTCATTTTGTTTTCCTTGTTCGCAGCGCGGGTTTAATGGTATTTGCACGCAAGGCCGCAGCATACGCGAGTTGACACCAATCGCGCATCTCGGCGGGCGATTCCAAACTTTCAGCGGGCGCGGACCAGTACGACAACCGCACCGTGCGCGTCTTACTTTGGTAAGAAAAAGGACGACTGCCAGCACGCTCAAATTGAGCAACATTGTTCGCATCGGTTTTGAAGAATAACTCGTCCTCAACGACCAAAGCGAACATCAACCCGTCGCGATACAAACCGTAACCGCCGAACATTTTGCGCGATGTCACCGGAGCCCAATGCAACATAGTCTCCAACACATATTCCAAAAACTCGTTATGCGTGGAGACCATGTTTTTTGCCGCTGACTACTCAGCCGTTAAATCAATAACGGTAGTGATTCGCCTTGTACGGACCTTCTTTGGACACGCTGATGTAGGCCGCTTGCTGGTCGGTCAATGTGCTCAGTTGCGCATTCAAAGTAGTCAGTTGCAGACGCGCGACTTTTTCATCCAGATGCTTGGGCAAGGTGTAAACGCCGATAGGATAATCCTTGGTGCGTGTATACAACTCGATTTGCGCGATGGTTTGATTCGCGAAACTTGAGCTCATCACATAAGAAGGATGACCCGTGCCGCAACCCAAGTTCACTAAACGACCTTCTGCCAACAGCAAAATCTTTTTGCCGTCCGGGAAAATCACGTGATCGACTTGCGGCTTGATGTTGTCCCAAGTGTATTGTTTGAGCGAGGCGACATCAATTTCATTATCGAAG
>JBAVPP010000398.1:0-1858 GCA_049693175.1 Gallionella sp.
GCTTGTTTTGGTCGGCTAGTTTGGCGATGGTTTTGCCGCGTTGGAAAAATTCATCGGTGCTGGAAACTTTAATTGTGGTCTTCATTTTTTACTCCTGAACTTTATCCAGTCTGCTTGGAATCGTTCCTCGATATTTTCAAAGCTCTCAAACTCAACGGATTCGACTTTGCCTTTTAAGTGGCGATGGTGAAAACCATGCGCATTATCGTAGCCGACCACTCGCCCGTTATCACCTTGGAAGATGCGATGATTGATGTACGCCAAGTTATAGCGGACCACCTTGCCGCGCCCATCCACCCAAACTTCACGGCGTAATATGCCGTTGCCATTTTTGATGGATAAAGTCCAAGCATCATCGGCGACTTTGGTTTCAGACATGACTTATGGTATCACTGCTGGGTAAGGGCTGCAAACGCGCAGTTTTGTTTTTCGATGTGACGCATTATTTAGCGCGCATTTTGATTTTGCAATTGTCGCATTACACATACAATGCGCAGCTTATGACTATCCTTTCCGTTAAATCTCTGACCACCGCTTTGCCTAACGGCGTGCGCATTGTCGATGGCATTTCCTTCGACATCGCGGCGGGGGAAACCTTTGCGTTGTTGGGCGAATCGGGGTGTGGGAAATCCATGACGGCGTTGTCGTTGATGCGTTTGCTGGCGGATGGTTTAACGCATGGGGGCGAAGTTTTTTTGGATGGTGTGGCTTTGCACGACTTGCCGGAACGCGAGATGCGCGCGGTGCGCGGCGGCACGATGGCGATGATATTTCAAGAGCCGGGCTTGAGTCTGAACCCTGTGATGACGGTGGGCGCGCAGATTGCGGAAGTGTTGGCGTTGCATGGTAATTCTTCCCTCACCCCAACCCTCTCCCAGAGGGAGACGGGGAAAATCATGGAGCGGTGCATCGCCTTGCTGGAGCAGGTCGGTATTCCTGATGCGGCACGGCGGGTGAACGAATATCCGTTTCAATTTTCCGGTGGGATGAAGCAGCGCGTGATGATTGCGATGGCGTTGGCCGGGCAGCCGAAATTGCTGATTGCCGATGAGCCGACCACGGCGTTGGATGTGACCATACAAGCGCAAGTACTGCAATTATTGCGCGACACGCAAGCCACGTCCGGCATGGCGATGTTGCTTATCACGCATGACCTCGGCGTGGTGGCGGAGAACGCGCATCGCGTCGCGGTGATGTATGCGGGCGAGATAGTTGAACAGGCCACTCGTACACAATTATTTTCCAATCCGCTGCATCCCTACACGCAAAAATTATTCGCCGCTTTACCCGATGTATCGCGCCGCGATCAGGCGTTAACGGCAATTCCCGGCAGCGTGCCGCCGCTCGGTAGCATCACGCAAGGTTGTCGTTTCGCACCGCGTTGTGACCGCGCCTGGGCGTTGTGCCATGAACAAACTCCGGCGTGGACGGAAGTGGCGCAAGGGCAGGGCGTGAAGTGCCATCTTTATCAGGATTTAGGAATTGGGATTGAGGATTTGGAAGGCAGTGAAGCTCATTTAAGTAATCTTGTGCCGCAACATCAGCCCAAATCCCAAATCCCAAATCCCAAATCCTTGCTCCTACAAGTCACCGACCTGCAAGTCCACTTCCCCATCCGCAAAGGCATTTTGCAGCGCGTGGTGGGCAGCGTGAAAGCAGTCGATGGAGTGTCTTTATCCATTCCGCAGGGACACACGCTGGCACTGGTGGGCGAATCGGGTTGCGGCAAGACCACCTTCGGCAAAGCCTTGTTGCAATTGGTACAGCCGACATCGGGCAGTGTGAAATTTGCCGGGCGCGAATTGATAGGATTGAGCGGCGATGCCTTGCGTACCCAACGTGCCGCGATGCAGATGGT
>JBAVPP010000399.1:0-3726 GCA_049693175.1 Gallionella sp.
TACCCAAACCAACCAGTAGCACGCGTTCGGCATTGATGCCCGCAACGCCATGCAAAACAAGGGTGCTGGCAAGTTTTCCTTCCATGTCGCCGCGCGCGATGACATCACTCAAATGATTGTTTGCGGCACGGTCCAAAGATAGCGCGGCAGGTGAAAGTTTGCCTCCGGCATACACGCCGACGACCACGCAAGCACTGCGTTGTTTTTCCGAATTGCTTTGTTTTATGCTAAATTCCACAAGCCGCTCCTCAAATTATATTCATCGTGACAATGCCCGATTATCCGCATACTCCGACCATAAAGTCAAAGCCCGTTCGCGCGAAAATTTTTCAGCGCGCCTTG
Source organism: Gallionella sp. (assembly GCA_049693175.1). Lineage (GTDB taxonomy): Bacteria > Pseudomonadota > Gammaproteobacteria > Burkholderiales > Gallionellaceae > Gallionella. Next base: position 343 of record JBAVPP010000399.1, read on the forward strand.
GTGCGCGAGTTTGCCAACAACGGTTTGCTGCTTTTCTCGGTGCTGCTGGGCATTATTGTCATCAGCCAACTCATACGCTTTTTGGGTGATGCGGTGAGCGGCAAACTGGCGGTCGATGGCGTGTTGGTGGTGCTGGGTTTTAGCGCGATGAATTATTTGCCTGTGCTGCTTTCTATCAGTTTGTTTTTGTCTATTTTGCTGACTTTGTCGCGTGCTTACCGCGATAGCGAGATGGTGGTGTGGTTTGGCTCGGGCATAGGACTCACGTATTGGATACGCCCGGTGCTGTCTTTTGCGTTGCCGGTGGTGATGCTAATCGCTTTGCTGAGTCTGGTGTTGTCGCCCTGGGCCTTGCATAAGGCGGATGAGTACAAACACACATTGGAGAATCGTGATGATGTGACGGCGGCGACTCCCGGAACATTCCGCGAATCCAAACAGGCGGATCGTGTTTATTTTGTGGATAACGCCGAATTGGGATCGAACCGTGTGGGCAATGTCTTTGTGCAGTCAGAGCAGAATGGCAAGCTGGGTACGATGCTGGCGAAGCAGGGGCTACAAGAAACCAAACCCAATGGTGACCGCTTTCTGGTGCTGCTCAACGGCACGCGCTACGAGGGTGTGCCGGGGCAGCGCGATTATCGTGTGGTTGAATTCGAACGCTATGCGGTGCGTATCGACAGCGAGCCCAACAAACAGCAGCTCTTGCCGAACTTGAATGCCACGCCCACCTTGGAGCTGTGGCGTAATCCGAACTCATGGAATCTGTCGCAACTGGAATGGCGTATCGGCTTGCCTCTCAGTGCCATCATTCTGGCGTTGCTGGCTATCCCTTTGAGTTACGTGAATCCGCGCGCAGGCCGCTCGTTAAACATGGTCATCGCGCTGGTGTTGTACATGAGTTACACCAATATGATTAGTGTCACCAACTCTTGGGTCGGCTTGAAAAAGATTTCGCCCGCGCTCGGATTGTTTGGCATACACGGTGTGGTCATCGCCATGGTGGTGTTACTTTTTTACTGGCGCGTGTCGCTATTTTCGATGCGTAGGGTGTTGGGCAAATGAATATTCTGATGCGTTATTTGGCACGGCAAATATATGCCAGCGTGGCTTTGGTGTTCGGCGCGCTGATTCTGCTGTTTGCGTTTTTGGATTTCGTCAACGAGTTGAACGCGCTCGGCCAAGGGCAATACAGTTTGATGTACGTGTCGTTGTTTGTGGTGCTGACCATTCCCGGTCATATCTACGAATTATTTCCTGTCGCGGTGCTGGTGGGCACGATCTCCGCATTGGTGCAACTGGCCGCGAGTTCCGAATTGACCGTCTATCGCGCATCGGGCGTTTCACTCGCGCAAATGATTAGCGCGTTGTTCAAGATTGCCTTGCCGCTGGTGATACTGTGTTTCGTGTGCGGGGAATTTTTCGCACCGCCCAGTGAACGCATGGCACAGCAACTCCGGCTCAAGGCCAAGAATCTGCAAGTGTCTTTGCAGGAATTTCGCTCTGGAGTCTGGGTCAAGGACGAGCAAAGTTTCGTCAATGTGAAAAATGTCATGCCCGATACCAGTCTGCACAATATTGCCATCTACAAATTTGACGATGCTTATCATTTGAATTCCATCATCAACGCGCAGCGCGCCAGTTTTATAGCCGATGGTCGATGGCAACTGGAAGACACGATGGAGACACGCTTCGACAAACTTTCGACTACCGTGCAAAGTTATCCCACTCAAGAATGGCGTTCCGCTTTGAACCCGGATTTATTGAGCGTGTTACTGGTGGTGCCCGAACAAATGTCGGCGTGGAATTTGTACCAGTATTCGGGATATTTGCGCGACAACCATCAAAAAAGTGCGCGTTATGAAATTGCCATGTGGAACAAATTAATCTATCCGCTGGCGGTGTTGGTGATGATGATTTTGGCATTGCCTTTTGCGGGACATCAACATCGTTCCGGCGGTGTCGCGGCGAAAATGTTTCTAGGAATTGTGCTGGGACTGACATTTCATTTCGTGGGCAGGCTGAGTGCCAGCTTGGGCGCGCTCAACAACTGGCAGCCTTTGCTCAGTGCCAGTGCGATGACGGTGTTGTTTCTGCTTATTGGACTGACGATGCTGGCGTGGACGGAACGCCGCTGACGACGATAGGCTGAGGCGGTTGTTTGACCATTTTTTTCACCGCCTCACGTTGTTCAACCGGGACTTTGTTAAAAGCGAGGTACTTTTCACGCGCCGCTTTGCGTTGTTCCGGCGTGAGTTTGCTCCACAGGGTAAGACGTTGCTGCATACGCTGTTGCGCAACCGGTGTCAGCTTTGGGTAGCGTTTCGCCACGGCAATCAGGCGGCTGCGCTGGATGTCGGACAAATGATCCCATTCGGTTGCGAGCGGTGCGAGAGCCTGCTGTTGCTGGGGTGTCAGCGTCTTCCACGGCTGCGCCATTGATAGCGACGATGCACCCAGCAACACCATAAAAAATCCCACCCTGACCAAATTATTCATCTGCGCATCGTCCTGCCTGTTTAATCTATGAATAACTCTATAGGCAACTCATCCGTCAAAATGGAAACGTCCAAATCGTTGATTTGCTGCTCGCGTTGATGCTGCAACCACAGGCTGCCACCGCCGGCCAATACCAGTGCCAGCAAGCCGGCAGCCAGCCATTGCTGGGCGGTATGAGGAATCAACAAGCTGCTCCAACGATGCCCGGCAAAACTTAAAATGGGCGCGGACGCGGTTTGTCTTTGCAAAGCCTGCGCACGCGCCTGCTGCAACGATGACAAAATTTGTTCGTCCAAGTGCCGGGTGCTTTGGTTGAGCAGCCGGGTTATTTTTGCAGGATTTAATTCAGTCGTCATGGCAATTCGACTCCTTTTTCTTTTAGTGCCGCCGCGAGCGCGTGAGTCGCTCTGGAACAATGGGTTTTTACGCTTCCTTCAGTGCAACCCATCGCGGCGGCAGTTTCGGTTGTGTCTAATCCCTCCCAGTAACGCAGCAGGAATGCTTCCCGTTGACGTGCCGGTAAATTTTCCATCGCGCCCTCAACCAAAGCGATGAGTTGCTTTTGTTGAAAGGCATTGTGCGGCGCGGCTGGCGCGCTTTGATTGTCCACGTCTTCCAGCACATCCAAAGGGTCGAACTCTTCTTCTTGATGTTTGGGTTGCAGCGAGGAAAATAAACTCGTCCAGGCATTGCGCACCGTCTGGCGGCGATAATAGTCGCGTATGGTATTTTGCAAAATGCGCTGAAACAGCATGGGAAATTCTTCCGCCGGTTTGCCGCCGTATTTTTCCGCGAGCTTAAGCATTGCATCCTGCACGATGTCCAGCGCGACATGATCGTCGCGCACCGCAAAGCTCGCCTGCTTAAAAGCACGACGTTCCACAC
>JBAVPP010000400.1:0-1562 GCA_049693175.1 Gallionella sp.
ACCTGACACCGCATCATCGACGGCCTGACGGTAAACTTGCGCGGTGCGCGCCACGTAATAAATCGACTTGGTGCGGCCTTCGACCTTGAGTGAATCGATGCCGATTTTGACCAAGCGTTCAACGTGTTCCACCGCGCGCAAATCTTTGGAATTCATAATGTACGTGCCGTGTTCGTCTTCCATCACCGGCATCAATTCATTAGGATGATCGTGGCGCGCAATCAAATAAACTTTGTCGGCGGCGGGATGGCGGATCTGCGAACCGCAATCAGACAAGCCCGACGCGCCCATCGCTTTGTCGAAATCAAAATCTATCTTTTGAATGTCGCCAGTCGCGTCTTCTTCGGCATCGGCAACCTTGTAATCCCAGCGGCAAGAATTGGTACACGTGCCTTGATTGGGGTCGCGGTGATTGAAGTAACCGGACAACAAACAACGCCCGGAATACGCGATGCACAACGCACCATGCACAAACACTTCGAGTTCCATGTCGGGGCATTGCTGGCGTATTTCTTCTATCTCATCCAGCGACAATTCGCGCGACAAAATCACCCGTGTCAGCCCCAGCGATTTCCAAAATTTCACCGCCGCATAATTGACCGTGTTGGCTTGCACCGATAGATGTATCGGCACTTCCGGCCAGCGTTCGCGCACCATCGCAATCAGCCCCGGATCCGCCATAATCAGCGCGTCCGGCTTCATTTCGATAACCGGCTCCATGTCCGCCATATAGGTTTTCACCTTGGCGTTGTGCGGCATTAGATTGCTGGCGACGAATAATTTTTTACCCAAGGCGCGCGCCTCGGAAATACCGGTGCGCAGGCCTTCCATCGTGAATTCGTTGTTGCGCGCACGCAAGGAATAACGCGGCTGTCCGGCATACACCGCGTCCGCACCAAAGGCGTAGGCGGTGCGCATTTTTTCCAATGTGCCAGCGGGTAAAAGGAGTTCGGGTGATTTCATTTTATATGCCTAATCGTTGCAAAATTGCCATACTAGCTGCGGCTTGATTCAGGGTGTAAAAATGCAAACCGGGCGCGCCGCCCGCCAATAATTTCTCGCACAAATCAGTCACGACATCCAATCCGAACGCTTGCACCGCTTCGTTGTCGTCGCCATAGCCTTCCAGCGTTTTGCGCATCCAGCGCGGAATTTCCGCGCCGCACATTTCGGAGAAACGTGCCAGCTGCGAGTAACGCACGATGGGCATAATACCCGGTACGATAGGCGCGCTGATGCCGAGTTTGCGACAGGCATCGACAAAGTAAAAATAACTATCGGCGTTGTAAAAATATTGCGTGATGGCGGAGTTCGCACCCGCGTCCATTTTGCGTTTGAAGTTGAAAATATCATCGCGTGCCGATTTTGCCTGCGGATGAAATTCAGGATACGCCGCGACTTCGATATGAAAATGGTCGCCTGTTTCCGCGCGTATAAATTGCACCAACTCGTTGGCGTAATGAAACTCGCCTATGCTCGCCATGCCGGACGGCAAATCACCGCGCAACGCGACGATGCGCCGCACACCCTGCGCTTGATAACTTTGCAACAAAGTGCGGATA
>JBAVPP010000401.1:0-6589 GCA_049693175.1 Gallionella sp.
CGCCCGAACCATCTTGCACGTGCACCCAATTTTTACCCATCACTTCCGGGTTGTATTTCACCACTTTGCCACGCACCACCACAGTCTTGCCGTTCAACGTTAAACGCTGCTGCACAATCTCTGCGACGGTATGCGCATTCGCGCCGCTGGCTTTAGCAACGGGCTGAGTCGGCTTATCGGTTTGATTCAACTTTTGCTTGTGCGCCAACAACGATGAACCCATCACCGACGGCGCGGTTGCGGTGCTTTGCGCGCCGCTCAACTTGCCAAATAAAATCATCGGGAAGGTGCGCTTGAGCGTTTTGCTCTCAAAATTATTCATCACGATGGCATCTTCTATGGTCACCACACTGCCCTTCTTCACCGTCGCGCTAATCACTGCCGTCCAGATTTCTTCGCGGGCTGTTTTGAGACGCATATAAGTAAAGTTTTGCACATTGATAACCTCCAGCACTTCACCGCTAACCGGTGCGGCTTTGGCTTGCGTAGCTGCGGGCATTTCGTTGGCACTGGCGCATGTTGCGGCAATCAACATACAAATCGTCAGTAAGATTTTCATCGTTATAATTTCTCCAAAAAATTTCAGTTGATGTATTCGTCGCGCACTATAGCAAATGCATCGTCTCCGTCACATCTTTGCCGATGCCGCGATAACCGGTAAATCTGCCGTGCAAATCAAACATAGGCTCGCCGCTGACCATCAGATATTGCCTCGCTCCATTGGCGTTGCGGCGACTATACACAAAGTCCAAAAATGGCTTTCTCGCCGCCAAATTTTCCTCCAATATTGCACGCTCGGCATCATTCCAATGCGCACCTGCCGCGAAACGAGTTGTGCCCAGCGCGTCATCCACTTGTATGCCCAACATTTCCAGCACCGGACCATACATTTTGGTGAACTGACCGTCTTCGTTTTGTTCCCAATACCAATCCGACGACAACTCGGTGAGACGGCGAAAACGCGCTTCACTGATGCTTAATTCGGCGGTGCGCGCCTGCACCGTTTTTTCCAGTTGTTGATTATATTGTTCGAGCTGTTTATACAACAACCTTACTTCCAACATGTTGCGGATACGGGTTTTGACTTCCAATAAATCGAACGGTTTGGCAATAAAATCTTTCGCGCCAGCGGCCAGCGCGCGCAGCTTGTGACCGGGTTGCGCGGTAATCACCAGCACCGGTAAATAGCCATCGGTTTCGATAGATTTCAGCCCTTCCATCACCTGAAATCCATCCATGCCGGGCATCAGCAAATCCAGCAAAATTAAGTCATAACGATATTTGCGATACAACTCGCCAACCTCAGCAGGATTAGTTGTCGAAGCGACACTCGTATAACCGACATCACGCAACACTTCTGCCAACAACAGCACATTGGCAGCTTGGTCATCCACAATTAAAATGCTGGCGTTAAGAATTTCTTGTTCGCTAATCATAATATCTTTTCCTTATCAGCCCGGTCGCTAGACAGCACGGAAAACTGCAAAGCCTCATCCAATGCATTCATAAATGCATTGATTTTGATGGGTTTGGTCAGGTAACAAAAAAAGCCCGCCGCCATGCCGTTTTCAATATCACTCAGCATCGCATTCGCGCTCAAGGCAATCACCGGAATGTGTTGTGTGGTCGGATCCGCACGCAGAATTTGCATCGCCTGAATACCACTGATACCGGGCAGATTGATATCCATCAAAATCACATCGGGCAATTGCGCACGCGCCACGGCAATGCCGGACTTTCCATCACGCGCACTCAACATACTGAGTTGCGGATGCACTTCGATAATTTGCTCGACTAACAATAAATTTGCGGGATTATCTTCCACATAAAGCAAGGTGCGTCGCTCGGTACTTTGCACGGTTGATGAGGTTCGTAAATCAGGCAGAACATGGCCGTCCGCGAGTTGCGGGCTCACATCGCGCAACAGTTCTATCCAGAATTCGCTGCCCACGCCAACACAACTTTCCACACCGATATTTCCGCCCATCAATTCCACCAATTGCTTGGTCACCACCAAACCGATGCCCGTGCCTTCTTCGCTACCGCTCTCTTGACCTAGGCGGTTAAACGGCTGAAAAAGTTGCGCCAATTGTTCGCTAGAAAGTCCCGCGCCACTGTCTTTGATACTGACGCGTAAACGTTCTGTGCCGACCGCGCGGCACGCCACCACCACCGTGCCATGCTCGCGGTTATACTTGATGGCGTTGGACAACAAATTGATAATAACTTGTTTGACGCGAGTCCGGTCAGCGTAGGCAAACCAAGTCGCATCAAACGGCACAAACTCAATATGAATGCCGTGTTGTTGTGCTTGCGATTCAATCATGGCTTGGCATTCATGCATCACATCGGTGAGCAACACCGGTTCACGCGACAAGGATAATTTGCCCGATTCGATCACCGCGAGGTCGAGAATTTCGTTAATCAAATCGAGCAAATACCAACCCGCTTTAATAATCTGCTGTAGGCGCAAAATCTGCGTGACGGTGGGCGGCGGCGAACCGGCTTCGAGCAACTGCGCAAAACCTAAAATCGCATTCAGTGGCGTGCGCAATTCATGGCTCATACGCGACAAAAAAACCGATTTGGCGAGATTGGCTTTTTCCGCCACCGACTTCGCACTTTCCAATTCGATATTTTTTTCTTTAAGCACTTCATAAAGTTGGGCGCGCTCAGTTTCCACTTGTTTGCGTGCGGTGTTGTCCGTCCCGATTAACAAATAACCGATGACCGCACCTTGCGCATCACGCAACGCGGTGACCGACACCACAGCGGGAAATCGACTGCCATCTTTGCGTATGTAAGTCAGTTCGTAAATATCCTCAATACCGCGTGCCGCCTTAAATACCAAGGCTTCAAAGCCGGGCGTGATGAGCGTTCCCATCTCCACACTCAAAATTTCGGCGCGCGCCACCACCTCTTGCGGATCGGAAATGTCGGCGGGCGTAATCTTGTTCAACACATCCGCCGCCGCGTAACCCAACATGCGTTCCGCGCCCACATTAAAAATTTGTATCACGCCTTTTGCATCCGTGGCGATGCTGGAAAAATTCGCACTATTAAGAATCGCGGTCTGCAATGCGCCGGTTTTAAGCAAAGATTTTTGGCGCAATTCCTCCGTTGTGCCTTCCGGCGTACCACTGTTACGCCCCGCTGAATCACGAGTTTTATTCGGCATGTTTGCTCCTTAAATAAACCACGGGCGCGGTTGTTTGCGCTGCACCCAACAAACGCTGAAATTCATTTTTGACAACTTGATAACATTCACAAACATGCGCTTCGATACCTGAGCGATTCAGCACCGTGATATGTCCTCTGCGATAACTAATCAGCCCCGCACGTTGTAGATTTCCTGCCGTTTCGGTAATCCCTTCGCGCCGCACGCCCAACATGCTGGCGATAAGTTCTTGCGTCATGGTCAACTCATTCGACGGCAAGCGATCTAGCGTCAGCAACAGCCAGCGACACAGTTGTTGCTCTATGGTGTGATGACGATTGCACACCGCCGTTTGCGACATTTGCGTCATCAAGGCTTGGGTATAACGCAGCATCAATTTCATCATCGCGCCGGCACGATCAAACTCTTCCATCATTAACGCGATTTTCAAGCGATAGCCGTGACCGCCGGTCTGCACGGTCGCTTGGCTAGGCGTGGTATTGCCGCCCATAAAGATAGAAATACCTAACACGCCCTCATTCCCCACCCCGGCAATCTCTGCCGACGCGCCATTTTCCATCACGTAGTGCAAGGAAATAATGGCGGTGGTTGGAAAATAAACGTGTAGGAGTTGCCCGCCGGATTCATACAGCACCGCGCCTAGCGGCATAGCCATGAATTCCAAATGCGGTGCGAGGCGCGCATAAATTTCTGCGGGCAGTTCTGCGAGTAGATGATTATTTTTCGGGGGATGCGGAACGAGCTTGGCGGTGTTCATTTTCTCGTCCGGTGATTGTGCCAGTGGCAAATTAACCCACGCAAACCTAGCAACACGATGTGCGTTTTACTCGGTCAACTCTGCGTGATGCTTGCTTATAGCACATTAAAGCCAGCGTCATACGCATGGAATCTTTCGCCGCGACATTGATATAACTAAAGGGTGTCTCAAAAAATAGTTTTCGTTATGTGCGCCACCGCACCGAACAACTTAACGAATGCGCAGATATTCCGTCTTGCCTTGGTGCAACTCACCGAGATTAGTCACCACCCCACAGCATCAGTGACTACCCGCTAGAAATTTATTTTCAAGGAGAATCAAAATGAAAAACCCAAATCGTTTGTTCGTTCCACTCTCATGGTCGATGGCATTATTGGCGAGCGTGTTCGCGGTTGGCTGCGGCGGTAGCAGCACCGGCACACCCCCACCCGGCTCGCCTGTTGCCGTCGTCCCACCTGTCGTCGCCCCTACTCTACCCGGCGCAGGTACAGGATTGGCTGGCGCAGGTAAAGGTCCAGCACCGGTTGTCCTAGGCGCGGCGGGTAATTATGTGATTCTCGCCAAGTCCGCTATCTCGACCGTGCCGATTTCCGCTATCACCGGAAATTTGGGATTGAGTCCCGCCGCTGCCAGTTTTATTACCGGCTTTACTTTAGTGGCAGATCCGACCAATGTATTTTCAACTTCGACTCAAGTAACTGGGCAAATATTTGCGGCTGACTATGCCGCACCTACTCCAGCCAACCTGACCACTGCGGTGTTGAATATGCAAGCGGCTTATACCGATGCGGCGGGACGCGCGCCGGATTATACGGAACTCGGCACGGGAAATATTGGCGGCTTAACGCTCGTACCGGGTACGTACAAATGGAGTACCAATGTGTTGATTCCGACTGATGTCACGCTTAACGGTGGCCCTAACGATGTGTGGATTTTCCAAATCGCGGGCGGCATCACGGAAGCCAATGCAGCCAAGGTGATTTTGACGGGCGGCGCATTACCTAAAAACGTGTTCTGGCAATCTTTTGGAGCGGTGTCAGTGGGAACAACCGCTCATATGGAAGGCGTAGTTTTGTCGCAAACTTCGATTACCTTGAAGACAGGTGCATCGGCCAATAGCCGCTTGTTGGCGCAGACTGCGGTGACCTTGCAAAGCAATGCTTTGACGCAACCCGCTCCTTAATTAAACGCATCATAGTGAAAGCAGAGGCCGTCTCGCGACGGTCTTTTTTATGCCGCGAACTAACGGTAAAGAAATTTTAGGCGATGCCTAAAATTAACTTTGGTCTTATACTTGGGTCTCATTTTTACTCGCCAAAAATTTACGCTATGAACAGATATGCTGGCTTTGCTAAATCACGCACTCCTTACCTGAAAAAATCACGCGGCTTCACCCTAATCGAAATCATGGTGGTCGTGGTCATCATGGGTATTATGGCGGCACTGGTCGTGCCCAAACTGATGGGCAGAGCCGACGACGCGCGCATCACCGCCGCCAAGCAGGACATCTCCACCATTGTGCAAAGCCTCAAACTCTACAAACTGGACAATCAACGCTACCCCACCACTGAACAGGGTCTGCAAGCTCTCATCACCAAGCCGACCAGCGGTCCGGCGGCGAACAACTGGAAGACTGGCGGCTATCTGGACAAATTACCCAAAGACCCTTGGGGTAATCAATATCAATTCCTGTCGCCCGGCATCAAAGGCGAAGTTGATGTGTTTTCGTTAGGCGCGGATGGTCAGCCCGGTGGCACGGGCAACGATGCCGACATCGGTTCGTGGGAACTGTAAAAAAACCTGCGGCACATTCCGATTGAAGTCCGATTGCCCTGTAAACCAAATATCCGTCATTCCCGCGCAGGCGGGAATCCAGCAATATAAATTGTCCGCGCAGCGGATCAAAAATCGAAGTTGTCCTGCTACGCAGGCATTTTGCTATAGTCTGGATTCCCGCCTGCGCGGGAATGACAGTGTAAAGAAATTTCATTCCATACCTCGCACGCGCGGTTTCACACTACTCGAATTATTGGTGGTCATGGTCATCGCGGGCATCATCCTCGGCATGGTGTCGTTCAAGGCGATGCCGGATGACAAGCAAGTGTTGCAGCAGGACGCGCAACGCATCGCGCTGTTGTTGCAACTGGCACGCGACGAGGCCATCGTGCGCAATCGCCCGATTGCTTTTGAAGCCGATGCAAACCACTATCATTTTCTGATACGCGAAGAGCAGCTCTGGCAACCGCTGGTGCAAGACGAACTGTTGCGCGAACGCGATTTCAAACACACACCCATGATATTCACCCTGACACCCGCCGCACCGACCACGCCCTTGCGCATCATGTTCGGACGCGAGCCGGTCGACAAACCTTTTGTGCTTTCATTGGCGGTAGGCAACGCGCAAGTGAATATACGTGCCGATGGCATCGGTCATTTTTCGGTTGAATAAAGCGATGAAAAATCAGCGGGGATTTACTTTGCTAGAAGTGTTAGTCGCCTTGGTAATCGTCGGCACCGCACTGGGCGCGAGTCTGCGCGCGGTCGGCAGCCTCACACAAAACAGCGGTGATTTGCGCGCGGCGATGATGGCAACTTGGTCGGCAGAAAATCGCCTGTCGCAAATTCGTCTGGCGCAGGAATGGCCGGCTGTGGGC
>JBAVPP010000402.1:0-32698 GCA_049693175.1 Gallionella sp.
GCGCTGGTGGCGTTGGCGCGCATCACTCCACCCTAAAAATATACAAACGAAAAAGGGGCGGCATTCAGCCACCCCTTTGTTATTAAGTCCTCCGACTCTATGGATTTATTTTTTATCTCTCCATTTACCGTCGTCCATGATCATTACCAAACCGGTTACCAGTAATACTCCGATAAAGAACCACAATATCATTTCAACTCTCCTCTTAAAGTTAAAAATATGCGACAGCAACAATGCCCTTGAAAAAGGCAGGGCATTGTAAACCATTTTGACAGTGTGTCTATTTGTCGAGTTTTTCAGTCAGAAATAAATGATTTTGATTCCATTCGGCAGCGGATGATATTGCTGGATTTTTCCTGCGATGTTAAGACTGCCGCTTCAACGATAACGTCAGTTTGAAAGTGGCGACCGGAACATCACTTTTTTCCGGCACGATGGCGATGGCTGACACGGGCATTTCGACGCGTTCACCCGTGCTTGCGGCTTGCGCAATGAGTTGTGCAATTTCTTTTCCTTGTGCGCAAATGAAGTCCACATCGCCGTCGGCACGCTGGTGAAATTCCGCGTGGAAATCTTTGAAGATCAGTGAAATGCTTTGCTGTTTTATCAAATGCATGGCGAGCAAGCCAACCGCACAATCCGCGCCCACACCCAGCGCGCCGAAGTACATAGTTCCCCAGTGATTTTTGGTGCGTCGCCGCAGCGGAATTCTGACCACGATGCGCTCGCTGGAAATTTCCCTGACCGACGGTCTGGCGAAAAACAGCATGGGGATTTTCGTCCACCCAAAATAACGCAAGGCCAGTGTCGCACGCGCATTTTTGGACAGCAGCTTTTGCAGAATTTTTTTGATGGAAAATCTCCTATAAAGGCTTGCTGACTTTCATAATCGCATGGTCTTCTTCGCTGGCACGCATGGTAAAACCAAGACGATTCATCAGCTTCAACATGTTGTGATTATTGTTCAGCACTTCGCCTTCAATGACCTTCAAACCCTTGTCGCGCGCGGCTTCCATCAGGGAGTTCATCAGCTTTTGCCCCAAGCCTTTGCCGGTGAAATGGTCGGCGACCACCAGCGCGAATTCGCATGTCTCGCCATCGGGATTGATGGCGTATCGCGCCACGCCCAAGTCTATTTCCACACCCTGCTCTTCGGTCACCGCGATCAATGCCAACTCGCGGCTATAGTCAATTTGCGTGAAGCGCACCAGCATGGTTTCGGACAGTTCCTGCAAACTATTCATATAGCGAAAATATTTGGACTCGTCCGATAAACCGCGCACAAATTTTTGCACCGGCTCGGCATCTTCCGGGCGTATCGGGCGTATGGTGATGTCGGTGCCATCGGCAAGTTGCCACTGACTGACCAGCTGGGTCGGATAGGGATAAATCGCCATGTGCGCGTAACGGTCGGCACTCGGTTGGCGATACTCCAGCACCACGCGCGCATCCGCCGCCAGCGCGCCGCTCTCGTCGAGTATCAGCGGGTTGATGTCCATCTCGTTAATCAGCGGCAACTCGCAGACCATTTCCGACACGCGCAACAATATATCTTCCAACGCGTCCATGTTCGCCGCGTCCATGTTGCGAAACTTGCCCAACATCTTGGCGATGCGCGTGCCTTGTATCAATTCTTTAACCAAAAAACTGTTCAGTGGCGGCAGCGCGACAGCCCGATCACCCATAATTTCCACGGCGATTCCGCCCGCGCCAAACGTGATAACAGGACCAAACACCGGATCGGTGGTCACGCCTATCATCAGCTCGCGCCCATTGGGTTTGTCGACCATAGGCTGTATGGAAATGCCATCCAATTTTGCGTTGGGGCGGTTGCGCTGCACGTTGTCTATAATGTGCTGATAGGCGGCGCGAACTTCGTGCGCGTTGTTCAGATTCAGCATCACACCGCCCGCGTCGCTTTTGTGCGTAATGTCATGCGAATTGATTTTCATCGCGACCGGAAAACCCAATTGCTGCGCAATCAACAAAGCCTCGTTGGGCGTGTGCGCGACGATAGTTTTGGCGACGGGAATATGGAATGCCGACAGTACCGCTTTGGATTCCATCTCGGTCAACACCTTGCGATGCTCCTGTATCGCGCCCTCGATAATCAGACGCGCGCTTTCCACATCCGGCTCGATATGGTGCGAGGACGGACCGGGCATTTGCATCAATAATTTTTGGTTACGATAGTAAGCGGACAAATGTGCGAACACTTCGACCGCCGGTTCGGGTGTGCGGAAATGCGGCTTGTGCGCGGCAGCAAAAGCATGGCGCGCCTCCGACACCTGCGTCTCGCCCATCCAGCAAGTCAGCAAAGGTTTGCTGTGATTGTTCGCCAGCGCGATTAACGCCTGCGCCGACTCCAGCGGTTTGGTCATCGCCTGCGGTGTGAGTATGGCCAGCACACCGTCCACGTTGTCGTCTTCTAAACAGGCTTTGACCGCATGGTGATAACGGTCCGCCTGCGCGTCACCGATGACATCAACCGGATTGGCGTGCGGCCAATTCGAGGGCAAATGCCGGTTGAGATAGTCGATGGTCGTATCCGACAAGGTCGCCATGCTCACTCCCAAATCGGAAGCCCTATCCGCCGCCATCACACCCGGCCCGCCGCCGTTGGTGACAATGGCGAGACGATTGCCGACCGGACGGAATCCGCACGACAACGCCTTCGCGGCGGTAAAAAGTTGCGTGATGGTTTGCACCCGCACCACACCGGCGCGACTCACTGCCGCATCGAACACATCGTCCGCGCCGACCAGCGAGGCGGTGTGCGACATCGCCGCTTTTGAGCCAGCCGCATGACGACCGACCTTGACCAAAATCACCGGCTTAATACGCGCGGCGGCACGCAACGCGCTCATAAAACTGCGCGCATGACGTATGCCTTCGATGTACATCAAAATGCTGTGCGTGGCAGGATCGGAGACCAGATAATCGAGTATCTCGCCAAAATCCACATCGGTGGATGAACCCATAGACACCACGCTGGAAAAGCCGACATCGTTGCGCTGCGCCCAATCCAAAATCGCGGTACACAACGCGCCAGATTGCGACACGAAAGCGATGTTCCCGACATTCGCGCTACCCTTGTTAAAGGTGGCATTCAAGCCTATAGACGGACGCATGATGCCCAGACAATTCGGGCCGATGAGGCGGATGTTGTAACGGTGCGCGAGCTCGACAATTTCTTTTTCCAACGCGATGCCTGCCGCACCCGCCTCGCCGAATCCGGCGGTAATGACAACAACGGCCTTCACGCCATGCAAGCCGCACGACTCAATGATGCCGGGCACAGTTTGCGGCGGCGTGGCGATGATCGCCAAGTCTACAGTTTCACCAATCTCGCTGATGCCGGTATATGCGCGTACGCCTTGCACTTCGGCATGTTTGCTATTGACGGGATACAGCGCGCCTTTGAAGCCGCATTCCAGCATGTTTTTGAACACAATCTGACCGACCGAATCGGTGCGATCACTCGCGCCGAATACTGCCACGGACTGCGGCGCAAATAAGGTGTTGAGATAATGCTTGCCCATAATTTTCCACTCTAGGATATTTCGCTTTTGCCCAACTGCGCGTGCCGCTATGATAGCACCGTCGTCTTACCGAATCTTTACGGAGAGCCTCTTGCAGACCGCCTACCTCAGTCATCCGCTGTGCCTGAAACATGAGATGGGAAGCCACCATCCCGAATGTCCGGCGCGCATTCATGCCATCGAAGATCAACTGATCGCGTCCGGTTTAATGGATTATTTGCAACATCACGACGCGCCGGAAGTCACGCGCGAACAATTGTTGCGTGTGCATACCGCCGCGCATATCGATCATATTGCGGCGAGTTCACCGGCGCAGGGTATCGTGCACATCGACGGCGACACGGCAATGAATCCGTTTAGTTATCAGGCGGCATTGCGCGCGGCGGGCGCGGTGGTGATGGCGGTGGATTTAGTGATGACGGGCAAAGTCGAAAATGCTTTTTGCAATATTCGTCCGCCCGGTCATCACGCCGAGCGCGAGTTAGCGATGGGCTTTTGCCTGTTCAACAATATCGCGGTCGGCGCGGCGCACGCTTTGGCGCATCACGGTTTGCAACGCGTCGCGATTTTGGATTTCGATGTGCATCACGGCAACGGCACGGAGCAAATTTTTCACGATGATGAGCGCGTGATGTTGTGCTCGACTTTTCAACATCCCTTCTATCCCTATTGCGGCGCGGACAGCGGTAACGACCACATCATCAATGTGCCACTGAAGGCAGGCGCGGGTGGCACAGAATTCCGCGACGCGGTAACACAACACTGGCTGCCCGCGCTGGAAGCATTTCAACCGCAGATGCTATTCATCTCGGCGGGTTTCGACGCGCACCGCGACGACGATATGTCCATGCTGACATTGCTTGAAGCCGACTACGCCTGGGTCACCACCGAAGCCAAACGCTTCGCCGAAAAATACGCGCAACGGCGCATCGTTTCCGCGCTGGAGGGGGGTTATGAACTCCACGCTTTGGGGCGCAGTGCAACCGCACACATCAAGACTTTAAGCGGCTTATAAGCCGAAAACCATTACTTACAAAAATATTTTTGAACCGCAGGGAACTATCTCAAATAAACCGACTCTATGTCTGCGTTGGCGCAAGCTGGCGACACGTTTCTCCTCCCTGAGCGTGTAGTCTTGACCCCCCGTTAAGACATTTTGCCCCTGGTGCAGTTTTGCACAGGGGCATTTTTTTAACCTGATTTCGGGTATAGGTGTAGGCATGGAAATGATGATGTTTTTACCTGCTAATCGACCCGAATTTTTTACGTTGCGTGCCTATACTGATTCACATAGGCGCACATCATCCTAAGGTGCTTAAAATCATGAGTGATGAAATAAGTGAATGGGTAATTCTTGGCTTGACCGAATCGGACGAAATGTTTGACGTGCCCAATTGGCCTGAGCTACTTTGCGGGATGATGGCTCATCAAACAACCGACCATCGCTACGCGTATTCGGAATATCTGAAACCGGCACACATAGGCGGCTACCCCGCTGTCGTGGTGCTCAATCAACTGGCGAAAGATGATCCCGCAGCATTCGCCATCATCAAAAATTTCGTTGCGGAGAATCGGCTCAGGACTCGTGCGGGTCGCAGCGCGCACCGAAGTGACGACCTTCCGCTAGCGACTCAACCGGAGCGTCGTCAATATATCAAAGGCTGAGAACAGGTAAGCGGTTCGATTAACCGAATCTACCCGTGATGCATGGGACGCGCACGAGTAACGCCGCCACATCAGTTGTCGTTTAGCCGAAACGTCCAGTGATGTAGTCTTCAGTTTCTTTGCGCTTGGGGTTGGTGAACACGGTGCTGGTCTCGCCAAATTCAACGAGGTCGCCGAGATACATATAGGCGGTGTAATCGGACACGCGCGCGGCTTGCTGCATGTTGTGGGTGACGATGACGATAGTGAAATCTTCTTTCAATTCGTCTATGAGTTTTTCAATATGCGCGGTGGAAATCGGATCCAGCGCGGAGGTTGGTTCGTCCAATAACAGCACTTCCGGCTTGACCGCGATGGCGCGGGCGATACACAAACGCTGCTGCTG
Organism: Gallionella sp.; assembly: GCA_049693175.1. Lineage (GTDB taxonomy): Bacteria > Pseudomonadota > Gammaproteobacteria > Burkholderiales > Gallionellaceae > Gallionella. The sequence goes on from JBAVPP010000402.1 coordinate 5,593, forward strand.
ACCGCCGGATAATCCGGTGCCGCTTTGCTTGAGTTTGTCTTTGACTTCCGTCCATAGCGCGGCTTTTTTCAATGCCCATTCCACACGCGCTTCCATGTCGTGCTTGCTGAGACTTTCGTACAGCTTCACACCGAACGCGATGTTGTCGTAGATCGACATCGGAAACGGCGTGGGCTTTTGAAACACCATGCCAACCTTGGCGCGCAGCATGTTCAAATCCTGTTTCGCATCCAACACATTCGCGCCGTCGAGCAAAATTTCGCCCGTGGCTTTTTGTTTGGGATAAAGCTGGTACATGCGATTGAAGGTGCGCAACAGCGTGGACTTTCCGCAGCCGGACGGTCCGATGAAAGAGGTGACCATCTTTTCCGCGATGTTCATATTGATGTCTTTGAGCGCGCGGTAGTTGCCGTAATAAAAATTCAAATCTTTGACGACGACTTTCGGGTTGATTTCAGCGTTCATAGCAAACCTTGTTAGTGGGTAGTGGCACTTTGTCGGAACAACACACGCGCCAGAATATTCAATGTTAAGACACTCAGCGTGATGAGCAACGCGCCCGCCCACGCCAAACGTTGCCAATCCTCATAAGGACTCATGGCAAATTGGAAAATAACCACCGGCAGATTCGCCATCGGCTGATCCATGTGGTCACTCCAGAATTGGTTGTTAAGCGCGGTAAATAACAGCGGCGCGGTCTCGCCACTGATGCGCGCCACGGCCAGCAGTACGCCGGTGATAATGCCGGCGCGTGCCGCACGCAACGTGACGAAGTTGACGATTTTCCATTGCGGCGAACCCAAGGCGGCAGCGGCTTCACGCAAGGTGGAAGGCACGAGGCGCAGCATATTTTCGGTGGTGCGAATGACGATGGGAATGACCAATATCGCCAATGCCAGCGCGCCCGCCAAACCGGAAAAATGTTTGACGCGCATGACGTAGATTTCGTACACGAACAGACCGATCACAATGGAAGGCGCGGACAACAGAATGTCATTGATAAAGCGCGTGACCGGAGCCATCCAGCCGCGCTGGCCGAATTCCGCCAGATAGGTTCCGGCAAGAATGCCTATGGGCGTGCCGATCAGTGTGCCCATCACGGTCATCATCAAGCTGCCGCTGATCGCATTAAGCAGACCGCCATCACTGCCCGGCGGCGGCGTCATTTGCGTAAACACCGCACTGGTGAGCGCGGGTAAACCGTGGTCGAGCAAAGTCCATAATATCCAGCACAGCCAGAACAAACCGAACGCCATCGCCAATACCGAGACGGTCAGACTCAGGATATTGACAATGCGGCGGCGTGTGTAAAGATCGAATTTTTGCATGATAAATTAAGCGTGCGTGCCTTCGCGTTGTCCCAGTTTGTACAACATATAACGTGCGATGGACAGCACCACGAAAGTGATGAAGAACAAAATCAAGCCGAGCTCGATAAGCGAAGAAGTATAAAGGTCGCCCACCGCTTCGGTAAATTCATTCGCCAGCGCGGACGAGATACTGTTGCCCGGCATCAGCAGCGATTTGGTCAACTCGTGCGCGTTACCGATGACGAAAGTCACCGCCATCGTTTCACCCAGCGCGCGACCCAACCCCAGCATGATGCCGCCCACCACGCCGACTTTGGTGTAAGGCAACACCACCTGCAACATCACTTCGGTGGTGGTCGCCCCCAGACCGTAAGCGGACTCTTTGAGCAAAGGCGGAACCACATCGAACACATCGCGCATCACCGAAGTGATGAAGGGAATAACCATGATGGACAAAATGATGCTGGCGGTCAGTATGCCTATACCCATAGGAGGGCCGGAAAAAAACGGGCCGATGTAAGCCAAATGACCCAGATGTTGATTGATCCACGGCTCGACATGATCGGCAAACAGCGGCGCAAAAATGAACAGCCCCCACATGCCGTAAATAATACTTGGAATACCCGCCAGCAATTCTATGGCGATACCCAGCGGACGGCGCAAAATGCGCGGCGACAGTTCAGTGAGAAAAATCGCGATACCGAAACTCACCGGTATCGCAATGAGCAACGCGATACCCGAAGTGACCAAGGTGCCAACAATGGGCACGAAAGCACCAAATTTATCATTGACCGGATCCCAGTCGGAGCTACCCAAAAATCCAAAACCAAAAGCGTGTATGGCAGGCATACTGCCGACTACCAAAGAGATAATAATCGCTGCCAATAGGGTCAGAACACCAAACGCCGAAATACGCGTCAGCGTGCGAAACAGCAGGTCATACATCGCCTGACGTTTAAGGCGCGACTCGAGTGAAAACATCGACATATTGAATCTATCTCTGAATAAAATTCCGGGGAAAACAACGGGGGCTAAGAGCCCCCGCGATTATAACGTAGTGCAGTGTCGTTTGCTTACTTCCAGATTGCTTTACCGGAGGTATCTTTCATGTTTGCTTTCCATGAAGCACGAATCAGTTTCACGACGTTGTCAGGCAAGGTAACGTAGTCCAAATCAGTCGCCAACTTGTCGCCTTTTTCATACGCCCAGTCGAAGAATTTCAACACAGCGGTTGCCGACTCGGGTTTGTCTTGCGCTTTATGCATCAGGATGAAAGTCGCGCCGCTGATAGGCCATGCCGCTTTGCCGGTTTCGTCAGTCAAGATTTCGTAGAAGCCAGGAGCTTTGTCCCATTGCGCGCCAGCCGCGGCCGCTTTGAAACTTGCCTCATCAGGCTGCACGTAATTGCCGTCGTGATTTTTCATTTGCACATGTTGCATCTTGTTTTGCAGCGCGTAAGCGTACTCCACATAACCGATAGAACCTTTGATGCGCTGAACATAAGATGCCACGCCTTCGTTACCTTTGCCACCTGTACCGGTCTTCCAGGAAACCGCAGTGCCTTCGCCCACGTTAGCTTTCCAATCGGCACTGACTTTGGACAAATAGTTGGTGAAAATAAAGCTCGTACCCGAACCATCAGAACGATGCACCACTGTGATGAGATCATCAGACAATTTCAAATCTTTGTTCAATGCAACAATAGCCGGGTCATTCCATTTGGTGATTTTGCCCAGATAGATGTCGGCCAAAGTTGCACCATCCAATTTCATCTTGCCCGCTTCAACGCCATTCACATTGACAACCGGAACCACGCCACCGATCACGGTAGGGAATTGCATCAAACCTTCTTTATCCAAAGCTTCCGGTTTCAATGGCATATCGGACGCGCCAAAATCCACAGTCTTGGCAGTGATCTGCTTGATGCCGCCACCTGAACCGATAGACTGATAGTTCATGCTGCCGCCGCCCTGTGTTTTATAGGCTTCAGCCCATTTTGCATAAACAGGATACGGGAAAGTCGCGCCCGCACCGGTGATGTCGGTGGCGGAACTAACGCTGGCATAAGCCAAGGTGGATGCAGCGGCAAGGCTGATGATCAATTGCTTCATTGTGCTGTTCATATTGTCTCCAATGGATACTGTTTTGACTTGCGAAAAATTCGGTACGATCAACGATTATCTACCACGGGCTGCATGGTATGTTCAGATTATGACAGGAATATTACAGGCGAGAAATTAGCCGCGCAGCTTGCGCTTCAAAAATGTTTCATTCAAAATACCAATCGTTTTAATAATTGTTTAATTATGGAAATATAAAATGATTAAATCTGCTCAAGTGGTCAAAGCATTGGCGGCACTGGCGCAACCCACACGTCTGGCGATATTCCGTTTGCTGGTGACTTGCGGACCGGAAGGCATGGCAGCGGGCAGAATGGCGGAAAAACTCAAAGTTTCACCCGCCACGCTGTCGTTTCATTTCAAGACGCTCAGCCATGCGGGTCTGATAGAGAGCCGTCAGGAAAGTCGCTTCGTTTACTACGCGGCGAATTTTACGGCGATGAACAATATGTTGGCGTATCTCACCGAGAACTGTTGCGCGGGTGGCACGTGCGAAGTGGTCACTAAAAAATGTTGAGCTTTTACTAAATGATGCATGAATTTTTAATATGAAGAAGGAAAAATAATGAGTGAAAAAATCTATAACGTGCTGGTCTTATGTACCGGCAATTCGGCGCGCAGTATTTTGGGCGAAATGTTATTCAACACTTTGGGCAAGGGCAAGTTCAAAGCCTATAGCGCGGGCAGCAAACCGGCGGGCAAGGTCAATCCCGGCGCAATCGAATGGCTGCAAACGCATGGTCACTCGCCAGCAGGATTACGCAGCAAAAGTTGGGACGAGTTCGCCGCGCCCGGCGCGCCGGAGTTCGATTTTATTTTTACCGTATGCGATAACGCGGCGGGTGAAACCTGCCCGATCTGGTTGGGCCGTCCGGCAACAGCGCATTGGGGTATACCCGATCCGGCGCATGTCGAAGGCGATGCCGCGCGCCGTGCCGCGTTCAACAAAGCCGCCGATCAACTGGCGAGGCGCATTCAATTGTTTATGCAACTGCCCATAGACAAAATGGACAAACTCAGCCTGAAAGAAAAGCTCGCGGAAATTGGTCGGATTGAGGATTGACACAGCTAGTCGTCATTCCCGCGCAGGCGGGACTGACGAGCCTCTATAGAATGATGGAAAACTAAAATGAATCTGTTTGAACGCTACCTCACCATTTGGGTATTTTTGTGTATAGTCTTCGGCGTGTTGCTGGGGCAATTTTTGCCGGATGTTTTTCACGCGCTGGCCGGTTTGGAAGTGGCCAAAGTCAACATTCCGGTCGGCGTATTGGTGTGGGTGATGATTATTCCCATGTTGTTGCGCATCGACTTCGGCGCGTTGCATCAAGTTAAAAAACACCTGCGCGGCATAGGTGTGACGTTGTTCGTAAACTGGGCGGTCAAGCCGTTTTCGATGGCATTTTTAGGCTGGTTATTCATACGCCATATTTTCGCCGACGCACTGCCGCACGAACAACTCGACAGCTACATCGCCGGACTGATTCTGCTCGCCGCCGCACCGTGTACCGCGATGGTGTTTGTGTGGAGCAATCTGGTCAAAGGCGACGCGTACTTCACTTTGTCGCAAGTCGCACTCAACGATGCCATTATGATTTTCGCTTTCGCGCCGCTGGTCGCTTTGCTGTTGGGCATCGCCAGCATCGCCGTGCCCTGGGCGACGCTGATGTTCTCGGTGATTTTTTACATCGTGATTCCGGTCATCATCGCGCAATTTTTGCGTCGCAATTTATTAGCGCGAGGCGGGGAAAATTTTATTCACGCGATGAAAAATATCGCCCCGTTTTCGATGGGCGCGTTGTTGCTAACTTTGGTTTTATTGTTCGCTTTGCAAGGCGATGCCATCGTCAAACAACCGCTGGTGATTGCCATACTCGCCGTGCCAATTTTGATTCAAGTGCTGTTCAATTCCAGTTTGGCATATTGGCTGAATCGACGCTTGGGCGTGGCACATTGCGTTGCCGCACCGTCGGCATTAATCGGCGCGAGCAATTTTTTTGAGCTCGCTGTCGCCACCGCCATCAGCCTGTTCGGCTTTGAATCCGGCGCAGCCTTGGCGACCGTGGTCGGTGTGCTGATTGAAGTGCCGGTGATGTTGATGGTGGTAAAGGTTGCGAATCAATCGCGCGATTGGTATGGGAGAAATTAGGATTTGGGATTTGGGAAAACCACTGCACCGCATTGAGCGTAGCGGTCATATCTTCAGCTACGGAAACCGCACGGCCTGCTCCTCGCGGGTATAACTAGATCCTAAATCCTGCCTTTATTCAGTGCATCAAAAATGTCGTCGCTAATCCTAGGAAAATAAAGAATCCGCCACTGGCGGTAATAGCCGTGGGCAGAACGTTGGAGCCGCTGGCGGGATTGCGTCCCAGTTTGTGCAGCATCATCGGAATCAGCAAACCGACCAGCGCGCCGAGCATCAGCGTCAGCAACATCGCGCCCATCATCACCCAACCCAGCGCGACATCGTGATACAAATAATAAGCGAACAAACCCGCCGCGCCACCCCATACCAATCCGTTCAGAATGCTGATGCCAAGCTCCTTGAACAACAGGCGCGCGCCGTTCGCTTGAGTGATTTTCCTCAATGCCAGCGAACGTATGATGAGGGTGGCGGTCTGGGTGGCGGTGTTGCCGGCGATGCCCGCGATTATGGGCATCAGCGTCGCCAGCGCGACGAATTTTTCTATCGTGCCGGCAAAGTTAGCGATGACGCGCGAGGCAACAAACGCGGCACCAAGATTCAACGCCAGCCATGCCCAACGGTTCTGCGCTGATTTCCAAACCGACGCGAAAATATCTTCTGCGCGCAAGCCGGCCTGATTCAGCAAATCACGTTCAGACTCGGTGCGCACATAATCCAACACCACATTCACCGTCACACGCCCGACTAATTTTCCATCCTCATCCACCACCGGCGCGGACACTAAGGCATATCGTTCAAACGCCTGTGCTGCCAGACTGGCATTGTCATCAGGATGAAGTTGCACCATGTCAGTCAACATAATCGCGCTGACCATGACTTCCGGTCGATTCACCACAATACGATGCATCGGCAACACACCTTGCAAATGACTATCCCGATCAACCACGAACACTTGGTCGGTATGAGTGGGCAGATTGCCGAAACGGCGCAAATAGCGCGACACAACGTCCAACGAAACATCATCGCGTATGGCTATCATATTGAAATCCATTAGCGCGCCCACCGCGTCCTTGTGGTACGACATCGCCGAACGCAGTTGCTCACGCTCGGCTATAGCCAAAGATTTGAACACCTCGCGCAACACGCTCTGCGGCAAGTCTGGCGCGAGATCGGCGATCTCGGCAGTATCCAGTTGCCCCGCTGCCGCGCCGAGTTCCTCGTGATTCATAGTGGCGAGCAGCGACGCGCGCACCGCGCCGGATACCCCGATCAAAACCTCGCCGTCACGTTCGGATTTGACCAGCTCCCATACTTGCAAACGTTGCGCTATAGGTAACGCCTCGAGAATATAAGCGATGTCGGCGGGGTGCATTACTTCCAGTTTGGCGCGCAGCGTGCCCGGATAACGCTCCGCGCCCGATGTGCCATCCACTGCGCGACCGCCCAATAGATTCCGGATATGAAGCAGCGCGTCCTGCATATTTTCGATAAAACGAATTTCGTGGTTAGTTTCTGTCATGGCATGCGGGATTGCTGATTTTTAGCCTGCGAAGATTATAGTGACTAATGAAGCGACAAGTTGGCGGATGGTAACTTATAATCGGGGAATAATATTCTCTCGCCGAGGTCACTTCGTCATGCCTAACGATTCGATTACCGAACATCAGCCAAGCCAGCAGACGGTACTCAACCTCATCAAAAAACACCGTCTGGTCGAAGATTTCGTCCACAAGCAGGACATGCCGCGTCACGACCTGGTCGAGTCGCTGGTGCGCAAGCAGAACCTCGCCAAACTCCAACAGATGTTGAATCAAATTTCGCCCGGAGATGTCGCCCAAATATTGGAAGAATTATCGCCGGAAGACCAGTTATTTGTGTGGGATCAAATCGACGACGAGCGCAAAGAAATGATCTTGCAGGATGTGCCCATCAGCGTGATACAAGGCTTGGGAAAACGCGAGTATAAGAATGAGAAATCCAGCATCAAAGCCTTCGAGCTACACGAAGGACGCTTGCGCGAAATCCCGGTCAACACCCGCGATGACCTGGTTAAAGTCAAGCCGATCTGGATTGATATGGTCAACCCTTCCTTTGAAGAGCGCGTCTGGGTGGGCGCGATTTTCGGTATAGATTTGCCCGACCCGGACAAGCTGAACGATCTCGAATCCAGCGCGCGTTTTTATATCGACGACAACGGTGTGATCAATCTGCGTTCGGATTTTTTGCTCGACAAAGAGGACGTTTCACGCAGCGTTCCCGTCGCCTTTTTGTTGCATCAGGATATATTATTTTCTCTGCGCAAAGTTGACTTGCCGGTGTTTCGCTTGCAACGTCTGCGCGCTTTGATGCAGCCGAATTACGTGCTGGATTCGCGCGATGTGCTGCTCGATTTGTACGCCGCCGATGCGGAATATTCAGCCGACGCGCTGGAGGATGTCTATCAGGGCCTGCGCGTGGTCAGCAAACAAGTGTTGAGCAACAACAAGATTGGTGAGCAGGCGGACGACACGCTGACCGCCATCGCGCATGAGGAAGATTTGAACGGTCTGATACGCCGCAACGTGCTGGACACACGCCGCGCGGTGTCGTTTTTGATGCGCAGCAAATTTCTCACCAAACAGCAGACCGAGGACGCGCAGCAAATTCTGCGCGACATCGATTCGCTGGACGGGCACACCTCGTTCATTTTCGACAAAATCAACTTTTTGATGGATGCCACAGTCGGTTTCATTAACAACAACCAGAACAAAAACGTCAAACGCTTGACCGTGCTAAGCGTGGTGTTCATGCCGCTGAATGTGCTGGCGGGCATAGGCGGCATGTCGGAATTTTCCATGATGACGCAAGGTATACCCTGGCCGGTTTCCTATACTTTATTCACGCTCGCGCTGGTGGTCGTGGGATGGCTGACGTTCTTGTTGCTGCGGTTTTTCGAAGCTCGCGAAAAGTCCAAATAAGCGATCATTTACCCCGCAGGGATTGCTCGAACACAGCCAAGGGCTGAGGTTTTCCGAACAGATACCCCTGGAACAGATGGCAACCATGCTGCTCCAAAAAGTCTCGCTGCGCCTGGGTTTCAACACCTTCCGCAATCACATTCAAGCCCAGCGCGTCCGACATGGAAATGATGGTTTTGACGATAACCGCATCGTTGAGATTGGTGACAATGTCGCGCACAAAAGATTGGTCGATTTTGATCTGATCCAGCGGTAAGCGTTTTAGATATTGCAATGACGAATGTCCCGTGCCGAAATCATCCATGGAAAAATGTATGCCCAGCAACTTCAATTCGCGCATTTTGGCGATGGTATCCTCGACGTTTTCCAGCATACTACTTTCGGTCAACTCCAATTTTAGCTGCGACGATTTCGCGCCCGTTGCCAACAGGATGCGTTGAACTTGCGCGACGAAATCCGCCTGATGAAATTGCTTGGCACTGACATTCACAGCCAAAATAAAATCGCGCATGGGCACGCTCTTTTGCCACACCTTGATCTGTCGGCAAGCCTGTTCGAGTATCCACAGTCCGAGGGGAATGATAAGCCCGGTTTCTTCGCACAAGAAAATGAATGCTGTCGGCTCCAGCAAGCCGCGTTCGGGATGTTGCCAGCGCAATAATATTTCCGCGCCCAAGACTCGATTTTGGCTGTCCACTTGGGCTTGGTATACGAGCAGAAATTGTCCTTGCGCGATTGCTGTTTGCAACTCGTGCTCCAGTTGATTGCGCGCCACCAGCGCGTCCTGAAGGACAGGATTGTAAAAACGTATGGCACGCCGCCCCGCCTCTTTGGCTTGTGCCCGCGCGGATTTCGACTGCCGCAACAACTCTTCCGGCATCTCGTCATGGTTCAGCAACAAAGCAATGCCTATGCTGATACTGGCATGCACAGACAAAGTCTGAAACTGATAGCTATGATTGACAACTTCGCTGATTTTCTCCGCGAAAAGTTGCGCCTGGTCCGCCGCATCATTTAGATTCGTACTAAGCGATTCCATCACGATGACAAACGAGTCTCCGCCCAAACAGGCCAGCGTCTCGCCTTCTTGCACACAAGTGGATAGGCGATGCGCAACCTCTTTTAACAACAGGTTGCCTATCTCGCCGCTGATGGTTTTGAAACTGTCCAATTCCAAAGACAATACCGCGCCATAAAGTTTGCTATGCGCGCTCGACGCGCAGGCTTGTTGTATGCGATCGAGCAGCAACCGGCGGTTAGGCAGATTGGTGATGGGATCATAAAAAGCCAGCTCGTGTATGCGCTGTTTGGATTCGGTGAGTTGACTGACATCACGGCATATCGTCAGCAAGCGGTTGCGCGCGCCCTGCTTGTCGAACAGCGGCATTTTACGCACTTCAAAATCGCGTTTGGGTAAGCCCAATTGTTCGTTGAAATGGCTTAGCTCGCGGCTTTGCCAAGTCAGCTCATCGCTGATCGAACAGTTTTGTTGCACCTCGTTCAAAGCAGATTTGACATGCAGCAACTCGGCATTGGTTTTGCCTTGCCACGCTTGATCCTTCAGATGGAAAAGTTGCAACGCCGGCTCGTTGGCGGATATCCAACGTCCTTCCCCGTCTTTGAAAATAATCGCATCGGGTATGGTCTCGATTAGGGTGGCGAAATTCTTGTTGCTCTCGCTGATTTTCGCCGCCGCCAGTTTGCGTTCCGAAATGTCGCGGCAAGTGCCATATAACTGACCGTTGGGCATCATCACCACACTCAGTTCCATGGGTATCTTGACCCCGGCTTTGGTGACCAGACGAATTTCCATGACATGCCGCTGACCATCCGCAACGATTTGCCCCATCTTGTCGCGGTAACTTGCGTGCCAATCCGCCGGAGCCAAATCGAATACGGTCATACCCAGTAATTCGGGGGTGCTGTAACCCGTTACCTCTGGCGCGTAATCGTTGGAAAAAATGATGTGACCGTTTTGGTCGGTGATAAAAACGACATCCGGCGCGAAACGCAAAGATGTGTGGGATAAATCAAGGTTTTTGTACGGTCTGTTTTGCATGACTGATGTGTTCTTGTTCTTATATATCAATCTCGATTCCGAGCGGTCGCTATGCTAACAAATCTGGGCAAAAATGTAACCCTAATTCCAGACGAATGGCATAAAAATCAGCCCGGAATATACACATCGTTCATGCGGTTAAGAATAATGCCGGTCTTGCGCTGCAAACCGGATGCCTCGCGGTGCATATCGTAATAGCGCGGATTGGGCACCATGGCGGCGAGTTTGGCGGCTTGTGCGGCGGACAATTGTGACGCGTGGATATGATAATAATGCTGCGCCGCCGCTTCCGCGCCGAACACCCCGTTACCCCATTCGATGACATTCAAATAAATTTCAAAGATGCGCTGCTTATCCATCATTTTTTCCAGCATCACGGTGATAACAGCCTCCTCGGCTTTCCGCCAGGGTGTGCGCTTGGTCGATAAAAATAAATTCTTGGCGAGCTGCTGGCTGATGGTCGAGCCACCCGCGACTATCTTGCCTTTTTTCTTATTTTTTTCGTAAGCCTTTTGTATGCCTTCCCAATCAAAGCCCTCGTGGTCAACAAATTTCGCATCTTCGGCGGCAATCAGCGCGCTCTTAAGATTGTCGGAAATTTTGGCGTAATCCACCCACTGATATTGCAAAGCCGCATCAGGATTTGCATCCTGCAAAATCTCCAATCGTGATTCCATGAACGCACTGCTGGTCGGATTGTGATTGACCCACCAATACACATGCGCAAACAGCCACGCTTGGTACAGCAATATCAGCACCAAGCCCCACAACAAGCCGCGCCACAACCAACCCAAAATACGTTTCATTATTTACATCCGTCATTCCCGCGCAGGCGGGAATCTAGCCGATCAAAAAACATCCTGCGCAGCAGGACAAAGCCAACAGCATTTTTAATAAAACCAACTGGATTCCCGCCTGCGCGGGAATGACGATAAGGCTGCGTGTACTTCATAAAGCAGCACGCAATGCCGCTAGTACCGGTACAGTATCGGGGCGCACATCGCGCCAAATAGCAAAAGCCTCTGCCGCTTGTTCCACCAGCATCCCTAAGCCATCCGCGACTTGCGCGCCATGGGCTTTAGCGAATTTCATAAACGGCGTTTCGCGTCCGTACATCATGTCGTAAGCCAGCGCACCGGGCGCAAAAATATTAGTTGGCAAAGGAATTTCGCTGTCGTTTAATCCAGCAGAAGTGGCGTTGATGACGACATCAAATTGCTGCCCAGTCAGTTCGGCGTAGCTACCACCGCGAATATTTTTGCTGGGGAATTTCGCAGCCAACTCAACTGCTTTTTCAGCGGTGCGGTTGGCGACGATAACCGATGCACCATAATTAAGGAGCGGTAAAACCACGCCATAACTTGCGCCACCCGCACCCATCAGTAATACACGCTTATCACGGAGTGGCACTCGGAAATTTATCTCAATATCTCTAACGAGCCCAAGGCCGTCAGTGTTGTTGCCATAAATTTTCCCGACAGGTAAGTCTAAGACGATGCCACCGGCCTGAAACTGTAAAGTGTTCACCGCGCGTGCAACTTGAGCAGCTTTTCCAAGATAGTCTTTCGCCAATTCATAGGCTTCAAATTTGAACGGCACCGTTACATTGCAACCCTTGTAACCCTCGTTTATCAAGCGTTGCAGGGTCACGGCAAATCCGTCCAGCGGAGCTTCGATTGCCTCATAGCTCATATCCTGCCCGGTTTGTTCGGCGAACATTTTGTGTATCAGCGGCGATTTGCTGTGGGAAATGGGATTGCCGATTACGGCGTAACGGTCAGTCATAAAATTTCCGGTTGTGCAGCGGCATTCCTGTTTCAATAGGCGCGCAGTTTAGCATCGCACGGTGCGACTTGAAATCCGTCCGTTCAACTCCATCTAGGCAAAGCCGTAAAAAAGTAGTGATAGACTGCGCGGCAAATTTTTATTGAGAAAGGCCTACACATGAAACGGATATTTCTATTTATTCTGACCAATCTGGCGGTGATGTTCGTCATCAATATCACGCTGCGTTTATTGGGCGTGGACAAGATTTTGAATGCGGGTGGCGGCATCAATTTCACCAACCTTCTGGTGATGTCTATGGTCATCGGCTTTGCCGGTTCTATCATTTCCCTGTTCATGTCCAAATGGTCGGCCAAACGGATGGTGGGTGCGCAAATCATCGACAAACCTTCCGACCCAACCGAACTTTGGTTGCTTGACACCGTTAAACGTCAGGCGGCAGCGGCGGGCATCGCTATGCCGGAAGTGGCGATTTATGACGCGCCGGATGTGAACGCATTTGCCACTGGCTGGAATAGAAATAGCGCGCTGGTGGCAGTCAGCACAGGCTTGCTGCACAGCATGAGCAAGGACGAAGCCGAGGCGGTATTGGGTCACGAAATCAGTCACGTCGCAAACGGCGACATGGTCACGCTGACGTTGATACAAGGCGTGGTCAACACCTTCGTGATTTTCTTCTCCAAATTGTTTGGCATATTTATCGACTCGTTGTTGCGCGGCAAAGACAGCGAAAATCGCGGTCCGGGCATCGGTTCGTTCATCGCAGAAATCGTCGCGCAATTAGTGTTGGGCGTGCTGGCAAGCATGATCGTCATGTGGTTCTCGCGTCATCGTGAATTCCGCGCGGATGCGGGCGGTGCGTCGTTGGCGGGCCGAGAGAAAATGATAGCCGCGCTGGAACGCTTGAAGATGAATCACGAACAAGCTGCCTTACCCAAAGAAATGGCGGCATCCGGCATCTCCGGCGGCGCGGCAATGAGCCGTTTGTTTATGACCCATCCGCCGCTGGAAGAACGCATCGCCGCTTTGCGCGCGGGTCGCTAAATAGACTGCGCGACAAATATCACACCCGATAAAAAGCCTGCGTATGCAGGCTTTTTGTTTGTCCGAAAATCATTTGTTCACATGGTGTTCCAACCCGTGCAATAAGCGTTCGGCGCAATCTCGTCGTCGTTGGGAATGATTTTGCATGCGCCCAAATCTTGATTCGTTTTGCCGGGGATAAATTCAAGACACGACACGCAACTCATATCGTTTTTGGGCGTGTTTTGGTATTGCAAACGGGCGCGCAGCGGCACGTTATTCATTGCGTGTGCGGGTCTTGCGACCACGATGGGTATTACTGCAAAAGCAAGACCGGCAGTTTGCAAAAATCTGCGGCGGCTCAAGTCGATTTTCGACTCGAAAATTTTTGCGTTCATTGACCTTTGACCAAGCGATTGATCACGTCATCCAAACGCGCCACCGCCATTTCAAGTGTCGCATCCGCCACATCGCGCGCGCCTTGCACATCACCGTCTCTGCCCGCCTTTTCGATACGCGCGCAAATGTCTTCCATCTCCATCGCGCCGACCATGCGGCACGCGCCTTTTACACGGTGCGCGGCTTGTGCAATCACTTTGGAGTCGTCTTGCGCCAACGCCACTTTTAGCTCCGCGACATCGGCATGATGATAACGGGCAAATTCTTGCAACATCTCGGTCTGCGCGGTGTAGCCCGGTGCGAGCCGGTTCAACACACTCAAATCAAGCGCGACCAAAGTTTCTGTGGAAAGTTTAAGCATATGGTTCTCACTTGGTGTGGATTGGTCGGGTATCGTGGCGTGTTGCAGCCATTTCGTCAACATCGCACTTAAATCCGCGATGACGGTGGGCTTGGTCAGCAAATCATCCATGCCTGCCGCGTGGCAGTATTCCACTTCTTCAGCAAGCGCGTTCGCCGTCCAAGCAATAATGGGGATGCGCGGTCGGCCATCATGTTGTTCAATCTCGCGTATGCTGCGCGCCAACTCATAGCCGTCCATGCCCGGCATGTGGCAATCGGTAATCACAAGATCATAGTGCCCTGTCCACCACAGCGATAATCCGACAATACCGGCATCCGCAATATCCGCATACAAACCCAGTTGGTCAAGTTGCTGTTTGAGCAACATGCGATTCACCGGATGATCGTCCACCACGAGTATGGAGCGTTGTCGCCCCTCAGCCGTCAACGGATTAAATGTATTGCTGTAAGTGAAGTCGTTGGATTGTTGCAGACCGCGCTGCGCGTCAATGTCGGCAGCCACCATGCTCACGGTAAAATAAAATGTCGAACCTATGCCCGGTGTGCTTTCCACACCGATGTCGCCCTCCATCAATTCAGAAAGCCTGCGACAGATGGCAAGCCCCAGCCCGGTTCCGCCGTACATGCGGGCGGTGTCCGAACTGGCTTGTTCGTAATGTTGGAACAAACGGGATTGCTGTTCCGCGTCAATGCCGACACCGCTATCAGTGACACTGAACCGTATCCGGTCTTTACCGGCATGTTGCGCGATGAGCTCGACGTTCAATTCTATACTGCCGTGTTCGGTAAATTTGATGGCATTGCTGGTGAAATTATTCAGTATTTGCGAAATGCGCAGCGGGTCGCAAATATACGCGGCACTCAAGTTGTCATCAATGTGCTGTTGCAACACCAAGCCCTTCGCGCTGGCGACATGCGCATAAGTATTGGCGACACCTTTGAGCAACTCGACCAGTAACGCGGGGCGCGGGGCAAGCTCCAGTTTGCCGGCTTCGATCTTGGACCAATCCAGAATGTCATCAACTATGCGCAGCAAACTTTTCCCGGAGTTTTGCGCGATGTGCAACATCTCGGTTTGCTCTTTATTGAGTTGCGACAGACTCAGCAATTCCATCATGCCCAGCAAGCCGCCCAGCGGCGTGCGTATTTCATGGCTCATGGTGGCAAGAAAAGAATCTTTGGCTTTATTGGCGAGCATCAATTGAGTGGTTCGTTCCAGCACGCGCTCCGCCAGCCGCGCTCTTTCTGTTTCGATCTGCGCATTGGCCTGCTCCAACTCATGCGCCGCGAGCCGCAGTTGCTCCATCGCAATGCGTCGTTCGGTGACAATATCATCCAGCAATCTATTGCTCTCTTTAAGCTGGTTAGAGCGCGTTTGCACAGTGTTTTTTTCCGTGACCAAACTACGGTTCACGCGCAACAAATTGAGTCCCAGCAACAGAATCAGCGTAAACGTGGCCAGCCCCAATACAATCTCCCAGCGGTAACGTTGCCAGACATCTCGCGAAGTGAATTCCGGTGCCACGTCGAATGGCGGCACACGCAATTCGCGCAGCACTTCCTCAACGGAAGAATAGTCTGCCGGAACATCGAAACCATTGATACGGAGGGCGGCCGCCAGTGATTTATTTTCGTTGACGGTCAGCAAAAATGACGAGACTTTTCGCTTCAACTCTTTACTAGTTTGCGGCAACGCCGATAATGGCCACTCGGGGTATAAACGCGTCGAAACTTGCACCGGAAAATCCGGGAAAGTTTGCGGATTGATGACAGCCACTTGGCTCATATCCAGCTTGCCCTCACGTACCAGACGTTCCAGCAAGCCGGATCGCACAAAGCCCACGTCGGCACGCCGTGCAAGCACGGCCTCGACCACATTATCCTGCGGCATACCGGTAAACATGAGTTTGACATCGTGAGGCAAATGTATGCCCGCGCCGGCAAGTTCATAAACCTGCGTCTGATAGCCCGCGAATGAATCGGTTCGCGTTGCCGCGACCGACTTGCCACGAATATCCTGCAGCCTGCGAATATCCGCACGATCGGCGCGCGTAAACATGACCCCGCCGAATAAACTGACCGGCTGGCCTTGTTCAAGATTGGAAAGCGTCACCAGCGGCGCAGATAGGCCGTTGAGATGCGACATCAACAAATAATTACCCGGATTACTCAGCACAAAATCGACTTGGCGCGCCGCCACTGCGGTATGCAATTCATCCAAGTTGTAAACGCCGATTGCAAAGTGATATCCGGGTATCGCTTTATTCAAAGCCACCGCCAATGGTGACCATCGCGCCAACACCATACTTTTCGGGCGTGAGGACAAAATACCAATCTTGACCTCGTCCTGCGCAAACAGCGGAACTGTGACTAGCATCAGCAAAAAAACAACAAACAAGCGCGAAAAAGTTTTACTCATGCAGAGTATTCCGAAAAAATTCAGAACAACGCAGCGGACGCACTATGTTTGTCGCCCTCAAACAATAATGACAGGTGGCGAACGGCATTTTCATGTTGCGCGATTCCAGAAGTCAGCCATAAGCAAATTAGGATTAGTCAACCAACCTTGGTAAATATCATTTAACAACAAATTTTGATGCATGGATTAACGGTCATTTTGCTGCTTAATAAAGCCGCTATTTTGAGTTTTGCCTAGCCTTACGTTTCGCCTGATCGCGTTTGACGAAACGCCACAACAGCAAAAATATGACGACGATAATGGTAAAAGTCGCCGCTTCCATAATCCAGACTATTGTTTGCACATGCTCGCGCTCGGGCATCGCCATTTGCGTTCGCGCCTCGGCACATAGGGGGAGCGCGCCAAAAATCATCAATAGCAGACGGGTAAAATTTCTGACTCGAAAATAAAGACTCATCATCAGTTTTTGCTTCTTTAATCATGTAAGAGGCGAAGCATAATATAAACTGAATTAACTCGGTTCAAATTATCGATGCCCGAACAGGCAAGATGCTTGCTGGCAACACACAATAAAAAACCCGCCGTAGCGGGTTTTTTCCATACCGAACACCAGTGAAGTAATTACTTCAGCTTGGTTTCTTTGTACATGACATGCTTACGAGCCTTGGGATCGAATTTCATCATTTCCAATTTTTCAGGCGTGGTACGTTTATTTTTGGAAGTGGTGTAGAAATGACCAGTACCCGCACTGGATTCCAACTTGATTTTTTCTCTAGCCATTTGAAATCTCCTTAGATTGCGTCGCCACGGGCGCGCATATCAGTCAACACTGCATCAATACCATTCTTGTCTATGGTACGCAAAGCGGCGTTAGTCAGACGCAAGCTGATCCAACGATTTTCGCTCTCAACCCAGAAACGACGACGTTGCAGGTTAGGCAAAAAACGACGCTTGGTTTTATTGTTTGCATGGGAAATATTGTTCCCGCTCATCGGGCCTTTACCCGTAACTTGACAGACACGTGCCATGGTTCTACTCCAACCGATTTTCAAAAGAGCGCGGATTCTACCGAACCGCACCCAAACATTCAACCACAATTTGAATTATTTTAATTTATGGTGATGCGAGCAAACTTACGTTTACCCACTTGCGCCACCACCACCGCGCCGACATTGACTTGCAGAGCTTTGTCGCTGACTTTTTCGCCGTCCAGCTTCACGCCACCGCCTTCTATCATGCGCATGGCTTCCGAGGTGCTAGCGACCAGATTTGCTTGTTTGAGCAATTGCGCGATACCGATTTTTCCATCCGCGCCCGTCACATTGAGTTCGGGCATATCGTCTGGCAGCACGCCTTTTTGGAAGCGCGCTTCAAATTCCGCCAGCGCGTCCACCGCTGCTTTTTGATTATGGAAGCGCGCCACGAGCTCTTGCGCCAACAACACTTTGATGTCGCGCGGATTGCGTCCGCCTTCCACCTCGGCACGCCAAGCCGCGATTTCACTCAGACTTCGGAACGACAACAATTCCAAATATCGCCACATCAACACATCTGAAATGGACATAATCTTGCCGAACATTTCTTCCGGCTTGTCGGTAATGCCGACGTAATTGCCCAGCGACTTCGACATCTTGTTCACGCCGTCCAAACCTTCCAACAGCGGCATGGTCAACACGCATTGCGGCACTTGGCCAAAATGTTTTTGTAGCTCGCGTCCCATCAGCAGATTGAATTTTTGATCCGTGCCGCCCAATTCGATGTCGGCTTTTAAGGCGACCGAATCGTAACCCTGCACCAGCGGATAGACGAATTCATGTATCGCAATCGGCTGATTATTTTTGTAGCGTTTAGAAAAATCATCGCGCTCCAACATTTGCGCGACGGTGTGTGTCGCGGCGAGTTTAATCAAATCGACCGCGCTGAATTTATCCATCCAGGTCGAATTGAAAACCACCTCGGTTTTGTCCGGGTCTAGCACTTTGAATACTTGCTCCCGATAGGATTCAGCATTCGCCAGTACCTGCTCACGCGTCAACGGCGGACGGGTCGCGTTCTTGCCGGTCGGGTCGCCTATCATGCCGGTGAAATCGCCGATCAAAAATAGCGCGTGATGCCCCATGTCCTGCAACTGGCGCATTTTGTTTAACAACACGGTATGCCCAAGATGCAAATCCGGCGCGGTCGGATCGAAGCCCGCCTTGATACGCAAGGGTCGCGCTTGCACCAGTTTTTTTATCAGTTCGGCCTCGATGAGCAGCTCGTCCGCGCCGCGTTTGAAAATAGCCAAGTTTTCTTGCTGTATTAACTCATTCATAATTCTTAATTCAATTTAATCTTATACAGAGCTACCGCTAATCCCGATAACATTACCGTTCGTCGGCTCAACATTACCATTCAAATTTTAACGTCGCCGTGTATCAGCTTATCATTTTGAGGGATGGGCTGTTTCTGGTAAAGTGCGCACCTAATTCAAGACCGAAGTCATGTTGTTTGCAACCATCCGCACAGCGACATGAGGAGACAAGTATGTTAACCCAAAATTTACTCAGCCAAGAACGCAAAATGAAATTGCGTTGGTTCGTCACTTTATCCACCCTGCCGCTGCTGGGTGTTGTGACCGCGTTTGGTCTTGTTCCACAAAGCCAAATCGGCTTGGATAACACACAAGTTGTCGCACAGGATATTCCGCTCACTATCGCCGCCAGCACCACAAGCATCGGTAGCTTCTGGCATAACGACCGCGTGCAACGCGGCGATACTGTGGCTGAACTATTGCATCGCATGAACATTGATGACGCGACCGCGAGCAATTATTTACGCGGCGCACCCGAAGCGGAATCTTTTCGCAAACTTGCCGTGGGTAAAGAAGTGCAAGCCGAAACCAGTAGCACTGGCGAATTGGTTTCGTTGCGCTACCTGAACGAAAGTGGCGCGCAGATTGTGATTGAAAAATTAGCCGCAGGTTATTTCTTAAAAACTTTGCCGGCGCAGTTGGAAAAACGCTTGTTCGTGCGCACGGGCGAAATTAAAACCAGTTTGTATGCCGCAACCGATGCGGCCGGTATGCCGGAAGCTGCGGCGAATCAGTTAATCGAAGTGTTCAGTGGCGACATCGATTTTCACCATGATTTGAAACGCGGCGACAAATTCACTGTTGTGTATGAGATGACATATAGCAACGGCGCGTTAGTCAAAACCGGCCGCATCCAAGCCGCCGAATTCGTCAACCAAGGCCATTCTTATCGTGCCGTGTATTTTCAAAGCGATGCCGATCATGGCGATTACTACACACCGGAAGGAAAGAGTGTGCGTAAAGCTTTCTTGCGTTCACCGATTGAATTTTCGCGCGTGAGTTCCGGTTTTTCTTCCTCGCGTTTTCATCCGGTGTTGAACAAATGGCGCGCGCATAAAGGCGTGGATTTCGCCGCACCTATGGGCACGAAAGTTAAAGTCACTGCCGATGGCACTGTGGCTGTCGTTGGCAAACAAAATGGTTATGGCAATGTCATCATGGTCAACCATCAAGGTCGATACACCACGGTGTACGGTCACTTGTCTCGTTATGCGCAAGGATTGCATAACGGTCAACATGTGGCACAAGGCGAAGTCATCGGCTACGTCGGCATGACCGGTTTGGCGACCGGCCCGCATTTGCATTACGAATTCCGAGTCGATGGGCAGCAACACGACCCCTTGCGAGTCGCTTTACCAAATGCACAACCCATCAGCACGGTTCAAGCTAGTGCGTTTAAACCGGTTGCCGAAGACTTCGTTGCCAAGTTAGAACAGTTGCGCAACACCAATCTGGCCAAACTCGATTGATCATTTTGTGCCACAGCTTTTTATAGGGCTGATGTCTGGAACCAGCTTGGACGGCGTAGATGCCGTCCTTGTTGCTTTTCAGGCAGGCAATGCGACATTGCTCGCACAGTATTATCTTGCTTTCGATGAGCCGCTTCGTGCTGAATTGCTGGCACTACACACCCCATCCGCTAACGAACTCCACCGCACACAAATCGTCGCGAACCAGTTGGCGCGACTTTATGCGCAGAGCATCATGCCGCTGTTGCAAAAATCAGGCATCACTGCCGATCAGATACGCGCAATCGGTTGCCACGGTCAGACCATACGCCATTGCCCTGAGCATGGCTACACTTTGCAACTCGGCAATGCCGCGCTATTGGCGGAACTGACCGGCATCACGGTCATCAATGATTTTCGCAGTCGCGACATCGCGGCAGGCGGGCAAGGCGCGCCGCTAGTTCCCGCCTTCCACAATCAAGTGTTGCGCCATCCCGACATCCATCGTGTCATCGTCAATATCGGTGGCATCAGCAACCTAACCAATCTTGCACCGCATATCGCCACATCCGGTTTTGATTGCGGCCCCGGCAATTTATTGATGGATGCCTGGTGCCAGAAACAGCTAGGCACAGCTTATGATGCGAACGGAACTTGGGCGGCCACCGGCAAAGTTATTCCCGCGCTACTAAACGGCATGTTGAACGAAACATATTTCGATTTGCAGCCACCCAAAAGTTGCGGTCGTGATTTATTCAATATGGCGTGGCTGACTAAAAAATTGCACGGCGATGAACGCGCTGAAGATGTGCAAGCGACACTGCTGGAATTGAGTTGCGTCAGCATCGCGCAAAGTATCGAACGCCACTGCGGCGATGCCAAAGAAATTTATTTGTGCGGCGGCGGCGCGCACAATCTGACGCTGCAAAATCGACTCGCGCAATTATTGCCGCATAGCAAACTGGCGACAACTGATGACTTGGGTGTGAATGGCGACTATCTCGAAGCCATCGCCTTCGCCTGGTTGGCGCAGCAAACCCTGCAAGGCGAACCCGCTAACTTGCCGTTGGTCACAGGCGCGCAACATCCCTGCGTCTTGGGTGCAATCCATCCGGCATAAATAAAAAGGGACGCATGAAGCGTCCCTTTTCAACCACGCAATTCGTTATACCGAGAACGAAGAACCGCAACCGCAAGTGGTCGTGGCATTGGGATTCTTGATGACAAACTGCGAACCTTCCAGACCTTCCTGATAGTCGATTTCCGCGCCGACCAAGTATTGAAAACTCATGGGATCGATCAGCAGTTGCACGCCGTTCTTGTTCAGCACGGTGTCATCTTCGTTGGTCACTTCGTCAAAGGTAAAACCATATTGGAAGCCGGAACAACCGCCGCCGCTGACAAACACGCGCAACTTCAAATCGCTATTGCCTTCTTCGGTGATAAGTTCTTTTACTTTGTTTGCCGCGTTATCGGTAAACAACAAGGGATCTTGCACTTCAGTCATTGCATTCATGTTCTTCTCCTAAAAATTGATTATTCCGCTTTGCCTATTTTTAACGCGACCACTTTATCCGATTCGACTGCCGCGACCGCATGCAACAGACGACCATCCACCACCGCACCAAGGTGCATCTCGATGGTATGGTAACTCACATCACCAGTAATACGCGCCTTACTTTGTAACTCCAGATATTCATTGGCAGACACCGAACCGTTGATCACGCCATTCACCACCAAATGCGTGACGGTGACATTGCCATTCACCTGCGCGAGCTCGCTCAATACCAGCGTGCTGGGCTTACCCTGCGTGGCAATCACATCACCGTTCACTCGCCCATCGATGCGCATCCCGCCGCTGAAATTCAAATCACCTTCTATGATAGTTCCCGCACCAATCAGCGAATCGATACGGTTTTGGGGTTTGTTCGCTTTTTTTCCAAACATATGTGATTCCTTTCTTGGCTTCAGGTCGGTGCAACGCTCTGTCGCACTTTGGGTTCATGAGCATCCGCTTCAAACACTCGCACTTGTACGCTTTCCAGTTGAACCGTCGACGACAAGTGCAAGGTTTGTTCGATATGCTGATAATACTTGAAATTCAGCTTAAATGGCGCATCTCCCTCCCCATTGGAGGGGAATATCAGGGTTGTCTTCTGGCCTTTTTCAACAACCGTCGCAATCAATTGATACGAGCCAACAAACTGTTTTGCGCGCTGCCCGCTTTGCACCAACAACATACGCAAGCGGTATTCTCCCGGCATGGTGTCATGTTCCAACTTCAAACGGTGTATCGCCAGTTCGCCCTCTTTACCGCGACTCTCGGTGAGGTTCTGAAAAAATGCGAGGTCTTCTTGAAGTTGCGCATTTTCATCGTTGAGATTTTTTAATTGCTTGGCGGTCTCCTGATTACTCGCCTGATCAATTTGTATCTGCTGCTCATATTGTGCAACCTTGCCGTTGAGTGTGATATTTTCCTGGCTCAAGGTCGCCATTTGCGCGTGCAATTTTTCCAACTCTTGCTGGGTCTGTCCTCGATGAAATCCGGCAAACTCCAGCCCGCTGTCGTAAGCCCACCAGGCCAGTCCGGCGGCAGCGATAAAAAAGGGCACATACATACCCCAGCGCACATACCAAGCGACATGCGGACGCACCGATAACTGCGTCGCATCAATACTGAATTTTCGCTTGATTTTGCGATACATCATGGCAGCAGCGGCACAATGTCCAGCGCGGTCGCTTCATGCAAACCGAACATGATATTCATATTCTGCACGGCTTGACCCGCCGCGCCCTTGACCAGATTGTCGATCACCGACAACACCACCACGGTATCGCCACCTTGCGGCCTGTGAATCGCGATGCGGCAACGATTTGAGCCGCGCACCGAGCGTGTTTCCGGCAAGCTGCCCGCAGGCATCACATCAACAAACGGCTCATCCTGATAGCGTTCCTCATACAACGCCTGCAAGTCGATTGAACTGGTCAGCTTTGCATACAAGGTAGCATGAATGCCGCGTATTAACGGTGTCAAATGCGGCACAAAGGTCAATCCCACCTGGTCGTTCCGAACTCGCGCCAAACCTTGTTTAATCTCCGGCAGATGGCGATGTCCCGCCACGCCATAAGCCTTGAAATTATCACCCGCTTCGGCGAATAAAGAACCAATTTCCGCTTTGCGCCCCGCGCCCGACACCCCCGATTTGGCATCGGCAATCAGGCTGCTGCTATCCACCACCTCGGCTTCCAACAAAGGAATAAAACCCAGTTGCACGGCTGTCGGATAACAGCCCGGATTAGCGACCAGACGCGCGTTTTTAATCTTGGCGCGGTTCACTTCCGGCAGACCATACACCGCCTCGGCGATCAAATCTGGACAGGCGTGCGTCATGCCATACCACTTTTCCCAAGTGGAAATATCTTGTAAACGAAAATCGGCGGCGAGGTCAATCACGCGCACACCGGCATCCAACAAGGCGCGGGTTTGCTGCATAGCAATGCCGTTAGGCGTGGCGAAAAACACCACATCGCATTTTTCCAGATGCGCCTCGTCCGGATGCGCAAACGGCATATCGACAAAGCCGCGCAAACTTGGAAACATCTGGCTGACCAAGGTGCCGGCATCGGCACGCGAAGTAATAACTTGCAAAGAAACTTGGGGATGCACCGCCAATAAACGCAACAACTCCACGCCGGTGTAGCCCGTGCCGCCTACGATACCAACTTTAATCATAAGTTTTCCAATTCAAAACAAACATTCGGCTTCTACGACCATGCAGCACAAAAAACGTTGCGCATGATACAGCAAAACCCTAATAAAAAAGCCGCCCGAAGGCGGCTTTTCGTATCCATCCCAACCGCTGCGCGGGGGACAGAACAGCGATTAACGTTTGGAGAATTGCTTCCTGCGACGCGCTTTGCGCAAGCCGACTTTCTTACGTTCAACTTCACGCGCATCACGTGTCACCAAACCCGCAGCCTTCAACACGGGTTTCAAATCAGCGTTGTAGTCGATCAGCGCGCGAGTGATACCGTGGCGCACCGCACCCGCTTGACCGGACTCACCGCCGCCCGCGACGTTGACCATGATGTCGAACTTGCCGATCATCTCGGTCAAAACCAAAGGTTGACGTGCAACCATACGACCTGTTTCGCGCGAAAAGAATTCGTCGATAGGCTTGTCGTTCACAACGATGTCGCCCTTACCGGCTTTGATAAACACACGAGCGACCGCGCTTTTGCGACGACCCGTTCCGTAGTTATAAGAAACGCTCATGATTACGCTTTCAACAAGTTAACTGGTTTGGGTTGTTGCGCTTCGTGTGGATGCGCAGCTCCGGCATACACTTTCATTTTGCGCAACATCGCATAGCCCAACGGGCCTTTAGGCAACATGCCTTTGACGGCTTTTTCCAACACGCGGCTAGGATGACGACCTTGCAGCTTGGTGAAGTTAGTCGTGTACAGACCGCCGGGGTAACCCGTATGGCGATGGTACAACTTGGCTTCCGCCTTGTTGCCAGTCACGCGCAGCTTATCCGCGTTGACCACAACGACGAAATCGCCAGTATCCACGTGCGGTGTGTAAATCGCTTTATGCTTGCCGCGCAAACGGGAAGCGATTTGTGCAGCCAAGCGGCCTAGCACTTGGTCTGCTGCGTCAACCAGAAGCCAGTCGTGCTGGACTTCTTGGGCTTTAGCGGAAAATGTTTTCATAGCCACAATTCCTAAAAATTCTATAAGTAAACCTCGAAGGGCGCGCATTCTATTTCAGTCACCCTTAGCTGTCAAACCCTTTTTGGCTTTATACGCTACGCTTAATCAGATAGGGCATTCCGTCACGTGCCAAATCCGCTACCATGCGCACCTTTATTCCATCGCCCACTCAAATATGTCCTGGCTCATCACCAATTTTCTCGCCGCATTTTTACTTCCGCCGCTAAGTTTATTGCTCCTGCTCGCACTGGTCATTTTTTATTTTAATCGTCGCCGCAAACTCGCCTACGCGGCTTTAATCGCGCTGTTCATTCTTCTTGGACTGGCATCCACGCCTTATATCGCCGAGGCCGCGCTACACACATTAGAGGCTCGCAGCAAGGCTTTGCACTCGCCTATCACTGCCGCCGATGCCATCGTCGTCATCGGTGGCGGCAGTTATGCTCACGCGCCGGAATTCGGCGGCGCAAGCACCGTCAATGAATACAGCTTGCAACGGGTGAGGTATGGCGCGAAATTGTACCGCGCCACAGGGAAACCCATATTGGTCAGCGGTGGAAAGCCCACAGGTAGTGCGACGGGCGAAGCCTCGCAAATGCGCAATGCACTGGAGCAGGAATTTCTCGTTCCGGTACGCTGGATAGAAGACAATTCCGACAACACATATGAGAATGCGCGCAACTCCTATCAAATCTTGCATCCGCTGGGTATAGACAAAATCTATCTGGTCACCCACGCCTGGCATATGCCGCGCGCCGCACAAGCTTTCCGCGAAGCTGGCTTCACCGTCATTGAAGCTCCCACCGCTTACACCACTCGTGAACGCATGGATATTCTCGCGTTTGTCCCGCGCGTGGAATCCTTGCGCGACAGCAAAATTTATATCCATGAGATGGTAGGATTGCTCTGGTATCGCATAAAATCCTGACCTTTGTCATTCCCGCGTAGGCGGAAATCCAGCGGTTTAATTTTATAGGCATCTTGGTATTGTCCTCGCTAAGCGAGGTTATTCTTAACTATCCGGATTCCCGCCTACGCGGGAACGACGGATACAATGACGAGGTATTCAATGAAAGCACGAGTGAAATGGGTGGAACAAGTCGCTTTTTTGGGCGAAACGGAAAGTAATCATGCGGTGTTGATGGACGGCTCACCCGCTGCCGGTGGGCGCAATTTAGGACCGCGCCCAATGGAAATGTTATTGCTGGGTGCGGGTGGCTGCACCAGTTTCGATGTCATCAGCATCTTGAAAAAAAGTCGCCAAGCGGTGACCGATTGCTATGTGGAACTGACCGCCGAACGCGCCGAGACCGACCCCAAAGTCTTCACTACCATCCACATGCATTTTGTTGTCACGGGTCGCGACATCAAACCCGAAATGGTGGAAAAAGCCATCAAATTATCGGCGGAAAAATATTGCTCGGCATCCATCATGCTAGGCGCGACCGCCAAGGTGACGCATGATTTTGAGGTGGTGCAAGAAATGGGGAAGTAAAAAGTGGGGAGTGGCGGTTTTCGTACTATCCACTTAGGTGGCACGCAGTGCCGTTCCACTCACCGATTTTCAGACCCAGTAAACCGTATTCGTCATCAACTTGCCATTGAGTTTCATCGCCCATTGCACGGGTTGCGGCAGCGGCGCGCCGCCTAGCTCCACCGCCATGTCGGCGTGTGAGGCTTCATCGACAGCCATTTGCGTGACAATGGCACGACTCTTCACATCTTGCGCGGGCAGTTTTTCCAGATGGCTTTGCAAATGGTGACCGACTTGACGTTCGGTCTCCGCGAGAAAACCTAAATTCCATTTATCACCTATCACACCGGCGAACGCGCCCAACGCCAGCGAACCTGTGTACCACAATGGGTCTAGCAAGCTCAGGCGACCACCCAATTCATGCACGCGATGCGCTGTCCAAGCCAAGTGTTCAGTCTCTTCCTGCGCCGCCAAATTCAAGCGTTGTTGCACCACCGGATCACGCGCCGTGAGTGCTTGCCCCTGATACAA
>JBAVPP010000403.1:0-3176 GCA_049693175.1 Gallionella sp.
TAGGCTTCTTTGAGTTGTGCGCGTCCGGCGCGGATGGCTTTGACTTCCCATCCCTCCAGCATGATGCCGGCTTCGTACTTGTCTTCGATGAAGTATTCGTGAAAGGCTTTTTTGTTCTGAACTATGCTCATTGCGGATGAATCGAGTGATTTTCGGCTATTCTACCAGTCTTTAATTTTTGGGCAGAGTTACTCGCAATGGCTTTAGTGGAAAAAACCGTGTTGGTCGCGCATAGCGCGGAGCAAATGTTCAAGTTGGTCGATGACGTGGCCGACTATCCAAAATTTTTACCTTGGTGCGGTGGCGCGAGTGTCGTTGAGGTTGCGCTGCATACCGTCCATGCCACAGTGCATATCGATTACCATCATCTCAAGCAATCGTTCACCACCGAGAATGTGCACACGCCACCGCATCAAATCAACATGACTTTGCAAGATGGCCCGTTCAAAGAATTGGATGGCATTTGGCGATTCGTGCCTTTGAGTGAGACAGCCTGTAAAATAGAGTTCCAGTTGCATTACGAATTCTCCAACAAGTTGTTGGAAAAATTAGTCGGGCCGGTGTTTCATTACATCGCCAACAGTTTTGTGGATGCCTTCATCCACCGCGCGAACAAGGTTTATACCAACCATGAGTGACACCATCAATATCGAAATCGTTTATGCGTTGACGCATGAGCAGACGCTGCTCAAGCAAGCGATGCCATCCGGCGCAACCGTGGCAGAGGCCGTCAATGCCAGCGGCATATTGGCTAAACATCCCGAAATAGATTTGGCGAAAAATAAATTCGGCATTTTCGGCAAGCTGACTAAAACCGATGCCGTGTTGCGCGATAAAGACCGCGTGGAAATTTATCGTCCATTGATTGCCGACCCAAAAGAAGTGCGCCGCCAGCGCGCCGAAGAGGGCAAAGCGATGAAGAAAGGCGGCGGCGATTTATGAAAATCTCACCAAATTCATTTTTTGGGCGCATTGCGGTGTCGCATGCTCGCTCATTCCTAGTCTATCAATCTGATATGCCTGCGTCATTCGCTGCGCGGCTCCTTGCACTGCATCCCAAAAATCTGAATTTGGTGAGATTTTCAGATGCTTGATTTTGATCTGCATTGTCACTCCAACATCTCCGACGGCACGCTCACGCCCACTGAATTGGTGCAGCGCGCGGCGGGTCGCGGGGTAAAAATGTTGGCGTTGACCGATCACGATGATGTGGATGGCTTGGACGAAGCGCGTGCGGTGGCGCGCGAACTCGACATTATGTTTATCAATGGCGTGGAAATTTCCGTGACTTGGCGCAGCCATACTTTGCATATTGTCGGATTGAATATCACGCCGGACTATGCGCCGTTGGTGGCAGGTTTAAGTTCGGTTCGCAGCGGACGCGGATTGCGTGCGCAAAAAATGTCGGACGAATTGGCAAAAGCGGGGGTGGGCGGTGTGCTGGCGGGCGCGTATAAATATGCGGGCAATCCCAACATGATAGGCCGTACGCATTTCGCGCGTTATCTGGTCGAGTCGGGTCATTGCAAGGATGTGAAAAGCGTGTTCAATCGCTATCTCGCCAAAGGCAAGCCGGGCTATGTGCCGCACCAATGGGCGACTTTGAACGACGCGATTAGTTGGATTACCGGCGCGGGCGGCATTGCGGTGTTGGCGCATCCCGGTCGCTATATGGTGGGCAAGCATTCTATGGGCAAAAAAACCATGCAGGAATTACTCGCCGAATTTGTAGCACTGGGCGGACGTGCGGTGGAGGTGGTGACGGGGAGTCACACGCAAGAGCAATACGCGGAATTTGCGCGTTACGCGGAACAATTTAATTTGCTTGCCTCATGCGGTTCGGATTTTCACGGGCCGCAAGAAAGTTATCGCGACCTCGGTCGTTTACCCGATTTACCGTTGATTTGCCGCCCCGTTTGGCAGGCACTCGGAGTGCAATAAAACATGGCGCAATTTTTTACCATTTACCCGACGAACATCAACTCGCGCTTGATTAAACAAGCGGTGGGAATTTTGCGCGACGGCGGCATCGTGGTGTATCCCACTGATTCCTGTTACGCGCTGGGTTGCCATCTGGACGACAAAAATGCGGTGACGCGCATACGCAAAATTCGCCAGTTGGACGAGCAACACCAGCTCACTTTGATGTGCCGTGATTTGTCCGAAATCGCCAAATATGCGCGCGTCGATAATCAAAAATTCCGCCTGCTAAAAAACAACACACCGGGTGGCTACACTTTCATTTTGGAAGCGACCAAGGAAGTGCCCAAGCGCGTGCAACACCCAAAACGCAGCACCATAGGCATACGCGTGCCGGATCATCCGGTGGCGTTGGCGTTGTTGGAAGAATTGGGCGAAGCGATGTTGAGTTCCACACTAATTTTGCCCGATGAAGCATGGCCGCTGAACGATGCGGAACATATACGCGAGTTGTTGGAAGGCCAAGTTGACGCGGTCATAGACGGCGGTTCGGCTGGCGTGGATTTTACTACCGTGATTGATTTGACTGGCGACACGCCAGTGTTGTTGCGTCAGGGCGTGGGCGATGTCACACCGTTTGGAATAGAAAAATAATTGGATATGCAAATAGATCAAATCATACAAAACGTCAGTATTGCCGCGCTGCCGATTATTTTCGCCATCACTTTGCACGAGGCCGCGCATGGTTATGTGGCGCGGCATTTTGGCGATATGACTGCTTATAACGCGGGGCGTATCAGCCTCAATCCTATGCGCCATGTCGACCCGTTCGGCACGATAGTTTTACCGCTGTTGTCGCTGGTGCTGGGCGGCATTTTGTTCGGTTGGGCGAAACCCGTGCCGGTGAATTTCGGCGCGTTGCGCAATCCCAAAAAAGATATGTTATGGGTGGCGTTGGCAGGCCCGGCATCTAATCTGTTCATGGCGTTGTGCTGGGCGTTGTTATACAAACTCGCACTGGCAAATCCTGAGAGTTATTTTGCCGAACCGCTGGCGCAAATGGCGCAAGTCGGCATCAACATCAATGTGGTGTTGATGGTGCTAAACCTGATTCCGTTGCCGCCTTTGGATGGTGGTCGTGTGGCGGTCAGTTTGCTGCCGCAGCAACAAGCGATGCAGATGGCAAAAATCGAGCCTTATGGTATGTTCATTCTAATTTTTCTCGCGTTCACGCCGGTGCTGGGTTGGATACTGGG
>JBAVPP010000404.1:0-1859 GCA_049693175.1 Gallionella sp.
CCGGCATTTTTACGAATTATGGCGATTACGCCGCACTGTGTATGCCGCAAGTTTCGCATTGTGTTTGTCGAGTCTGATTTGGTTTTTACAGGCGATTTTTTTGGGTGCGGAATCGGATAAAACCGGACTAATTGCACTGCGACAACAAACCGCGCAAGTGCAAAATAAAACTCAAACTATTTTGCAACGTTCCAATGTAACAACCGCAGAGCCAGCCGACATGCGAGCCGCCGTGCTGTCTTTGCGCAAGCTGCAACAGCGCGCGATACCCGCGCAACAATTTCTCGCGCCACTCAGCTTGGTGCTGGATCGTTATTCTGATGTGCAGCTTGATGAATTAACTTGGCGTGCAAACGAATCGGCACTGGACATCACTATCAATGGACATAAGCAAAATGCTGCAAACGATTTACGTTCGACGCGGGATGATTTCGAGAATTTTCAGCGCGCCTTGGCGCAACAAGGTTATCAAACCACGGTCGTTCATCCACTGGTCGATATGACTGGCAATTTCTCCGACGCAGCGGATGCCGTCTCACGCGACTACGCGCTCCGCCTGACTTGGAGCGCACTGCCATGAAACTCACGCGCGACGATATTGTTCTAATGCGAACCAGTTTAATCACCTTGGCGGGCGCGATAGTATTAAGCTCGTCATTGCTGATTTTCGCCAATAAACAAAGCGAACAAGCACGCGCCGAAAACCACACAGCACAACAACAATTGCACCGCGCGCAAAGTGCCTTGATAGTCGCACAACAGGCGCAACTCGATAGGCAAACTTACGAAGCTGACTATTGGCTAGCGGTCACTCAACACCTGATTGGTGACGAGGCGCGCATGGACTGGATGGACACGCTGGAGAATTTGCGCGCGCATTATTCAGACGCGGATTTTCATTACCAGATCGCCGCACAAAAGCCGTATGCGAGCCAACCAGACAGCGGCAATTTCACCCTAGTCGCCAGCACCATGACCTGGCATCTGACGTTGCGCCACGAAGCGCAATTATTGGATTTTTTGGACGCGCTGCATCAGCAAAGTCACGGTCAATTCCTCACGACAGGCTGCGCGCTCAAACGCAATGCCGACCTGCTATCCGCCGATTGCACAGGCGACTGGCTGACCTTGCAGCCGCATCCCGTGCCATGAAAAAAATTCTCGCCATCGCGCTGCTGATTTTGTCATCTCAGTCGCACGCCGAGACCTTGGGCAGGTTATTTTTCACGCCGCAGCAACGCGAACAAATCGACGTGCAGGAATTGCAAAACCAGCAACAACACAGCAGCACGCTGACCGTCAACGGCATCGTGCAAAAACACGGCGGCGCGCGCATCGTGTGGCTCAACGGCGTGGCGCAACCTTCCGTTTCCGCGCAAGAAAATTCCGCCAGCGTGACGCTGTCCCTACCGAATAAAAATCACGCAGTCACAATCAAAGTCGGTGAAAGAATCCAACTCGCACCCGACACAAAATAGCCATGATGTACATCGCTAAAACTCCAGTCCAACAATCACAATGTGGCGCGACTTTGCTGGTAATGATGCTGATTCTAATCATCGGAATCACTAGCGTTTTACTGAGTAAGCTGAACTCCTCCGCACCGAATCTGTCGCGCCAACAACAAACCACCGCCGCGCTAGCACTCGCCAAAGACGCACTGATTGGGCGTGCCGCAAGTGACGCAAATCTGCCCGGCAGCCTGCCGTGTCCCGACAATAATGACGACGGCAGTGCGGACTTGCTATCAGGAAATGATTGCACCCATTACCTCGGCAGACTGCCGTGGAAAAGTCTGGGACTGGCAGATGTGCGTGACGGCGACGGCGAACATTTGTGGTACGCGCTGTCGCGTAATT
>JBAVPP010000405.1:0-1920 GCA_049693175.1 Gallionella sp.
TTGTAATTGGAAGACCTCCAGTTGGCGCAGTCGGCAATGCAGTCGTTCCCGCATAAACACCTGCAACATATTTACCACTGGCCACACCAGTCACACTGCTATTTGCACCATCACCCAAACCGTTAAAGAAAAAGATTCCGCTGTTAGTATAGGACTCTGTCAACGGTGTCTTCAGGCCATCAATCAACGTGAACGCTTCAGCAGCTTGCGCACGTGCGGTGTAATCGCCGTATGCTGGAATCGCTACCGCCGCCAAAATACCGATAATCGCAACCACGATCATCAATTCGATTAAGGTAAAACCTTTTTGTATCGTCTTCATAATAAAGCTCCTAGAAAAATAAAATATGTTTTGAATTAACCCAGACTACGCCGAATAAACCACCCAACTTAGTAACCGGTCAACACACACACGATGTGTTGTAGCCAATTAAGCAATGCGCGTGCCAAAATTTCAACACATTGTTATTTAAGTAATAAAAAATACAGTAAGGAGTTATGACGAAGAATTGCTGGCGAAAAATGGCGATGAGTGACAATTTTTGTCAGCTTAATTTTAGTCTAGCGGCACGCCGGGGATAGCACTCAGGTTTACGGCATCGATTTGCTCAGGATGCAAAAACTTCTGCGCGTAATCGAGATAGACTTTTTCACGGATAAACACGTCGAACAAATCGGGATCGATATGTCCGCCCAGTTTGAACTTGCCCAAAATGGTGAGCGACTCGGTGAGCGTTTTGCCTTTTTTGTAGGGACGATCTTGCGCGGTCAATGCCTCGAATATATCGGCGATGCCCATCACTCTGGCTTGCACCGACATTTGCTCGCGCAGCAATCCGCGCGGATAACCTTTGCCATCCATGCGCTCATGGTGTCCGCCCGCATATTCCGGCACGTTTTTCAGATGCTTGGGCCAAGGCAATGCCTCCAGCATTTTGATGGTGACATCGATATGATGATTGATAATCTGACGTTCCGCCGCCGTCAATGTACCGGAGCGTATGGTGAGATTTTCTACTTCGTCCGCGCTTAAAAAATCACTTTCCACTCCCGCGCTATTACGCCACTGATATTTTGCAATCTGGTAAACACGCTGCTGTTCATCCAACGACATCGCCTCGCCACCTATGTTGCAGCGGCGCAAAAAATCTCGGTCGTCGTCTAACTGCAGGATACGCGCTTCATGCTCGGCACGCGCCGCGTCTTCGCCCGCTCGCTCCTCATTCCCCAATCCTCGTTTCTGAAATTGCTCGCGCAACATGGCGATCTCGCTATCGCGCTTGAGTACCTCAAAGCGTTCGTCCACCAGCTCGATGCGATCCAGCAGGGTATGCAACTTGGTGGATTTATCCACGACATGCACCGGTGTGGTGATCTTGCCGCAGTCATGTAACAGTCCGGCGATTTTTAATTCGTAACGGTCTTTGTCGCTCATCACAAAATCTTTGAGCGGCCCTTGTGAGGTGCGTGTCACCGCATCCGCCAACATCATGGTTAGCACCGGCACACGCTCGCAGTGTCCGCCCGTGTACGGCGATTTATCGTCTAGCGCGGTGTTGATGAGTTTGATGAAAGACTCGAACAACTCTTCCATTTGCGCAATCAGGCGGCGATTGGTCAGCGCAATAGCCGCCTGCGAAGCCAATGATTCCAACATTTGCCTATCATCATCGGAGAACGGCAATATCTCGCTGCTGTCGCGGCTTTGCGCATTGATAAGCTGTAACACGCCTATCACTTCCGACTCATGGTTCAGCATGGGCACGGTCAAAAATGATTTCGAACGATAGCCAGTCTTGTGGTCGAATTTTTGTGTGCCGGAAAAATCATATCCCTCGGCGGCGTAAGCATCGGGAATATTCACCGTCTCGCCGGTCAGCGCGGAATGGCTGACCACCATCGCATGATTGGCTAGTCCGG
>JBAVPP010000406.1:0-1696 GCA_049693175.1 Gallionella sp.
AATGTTAGCTGCCTTTTCCATTTGCTTCCACTCGGGCAGATAGTCGCCGCAGCTAGTTACCAAACCCCCTGCGCTTGTTGCTCAGGTGAGAATGTGGTGCAGATTTGAAGACCAACTTTGATTGGTCGGGGTGAGAGGATTCGAACCTCCGACTCCTGCGTCCCGAACGCAGTACTCTACCAGGCTGAGCTACACCCCGCTCATGCAGGCCATACGGCCTGCGGTGAAACCAAGGAAACGCCGAATAAGTTCCGAAGATATGGCTAGACCAGCTCACCACGAACGGACTCACGCAGTATTTCTTTAATATTGCCGCGTTGCGGCAAAGTCCGCCAATTCTAACAGACACTGCTTGTATTTAGAATCTTCCAGTGACGCGATAGCCGCACACGCCGCCTCGGTTTCGTGCCTGGCCTGCTGCCGCGTGAACTCCAGCGCCCCCGTGTCGCGGATGATCGTCAATACTTCGGAGAACTTGCCCACGTCACCCTGCTCAATGGCATTGCGCACCACAGCGGCCTGCTCGTTCGTGCCATGCTGCATGGCGTGGATCAAGGGCAGTGTAGGTTTGCCTTCGGCCAGGTCGTCGCCGAGATGCTTGCCCGTCTGCGCTTCGTCGGCGGAATAATCCAGCACGTCGTCGACCAGCTGGAAGGCGGTGCCGAGGTGCATGCCGTATTTCGAGGCGGCCTCTTCATCGGCAGCCGACGCTTTGCCCAGGATGGCGCCCAGCCGCATCGCGGCTTCGAACAATTTGGCGGTCTTGCAATGAATGACGCGCATGTAGTTGGCAACATCCACGCTCGCATCGTGACAATTGAGCAGCTGCAACACTTCGCCTTCGGCGATCACATTGGTGGCATCGGCCAGCGTCTGCATCACGCGCATCTCGTTCACATTCACCATCATCTGGAACGAACGCGAATAAAGAAAATCGCCGACCAGCACGCTGGCAGCGTTGCCGAACAGTGCGTTGGCCGTCTCGCGCCCGCGGCGCAATTCGGACTCATCCACTACATCGTCGTGCAGCAGGGTTGCGGTGTGAATGAACTCCACCACTGCCGCCAGGTCATGATGATATTTGCCGGCGTAGCCGAATGCCTGGGCGGACAACAGTACCAGCGCCGGGCGCAGTCGCTTGCCGCCGCTGTTGATGATGTATTCGCCGATCTGATTGACCAATGCCACTTCGGAGTGCAGGCGGGTGCGGATCACCGCATCTACAGCCGCCATGTCCGGCTTGAGTAATTGCTTGAAATTTTCCAAAGACACTTCCTGTTATGTATTTAGGATGCTACGCGGCGCCTTCAGGCGCTCTTTTGGGGTCGCGCATTGTCGCATAAAGCGGTGTCAACTGATAACCTGCTCGCTCCGCCGCAGATACAAACCCAGACCCACGCCAACCAGGCTCAATGCACCCACATAATGCACGGGGATTTGCGGGTCGAGCGGCAGCAGCCTACTTACCAGCACCGGGGTCAACCCGCCGAACACGGCATAAGCCACGTTGTAGCCGAAAGACAATCCGGAAAAGCGCACCGCCGGCGGGAATAACTGCACGGCCGCACTCGGAACTACGCCGATCACACCAACGAAGAAGCCGCACAGCCCGTACAGTACATAGATATTTTCCGGTGCCACACCCAATTGCTGGTAAAGCAGCCACGAGGTCGCGCCCAGGCCCACGCAACCGACC
>JBAVPP010000407.1:0-8372 GCA_049693175.1 Gallionella sp.
AACGGCGCGCAGCGGGCATTATCAATTGTCCGACGCGTTGCATATCAAGCAGGGCGAGTTCTACAGCGCGAATGCCGAGATTGCGCGTCTGGAGCAACATATCGCGCATGTTGCCACGCAACGCCAGCGTCTCGCGCTGCAAATTTCGCAGGCGAAAAAACATATCGAACAACAAAAAAGCCAGCGCGGCGGCACACAATCTTTGTTGGAACATTGGCAGCGGCAGCAAGAAGGCGCGGTAGTCAAGTTGGCGGAAGCCGAGCAAAACGCCGAATGTGAAACGGAAAAATTGCCTGAGACCGAAGAGCTTGCCAGCCAGGCGCAGCAACGCTTTCACGCCGTGCAGCGCGAGCAATTGCAATTGCAACAACGGTTGCAATTGGCGGACACGCAGCGCGCCAACTTGCAACGCAACGTCGCGCAATTAGACTCGCGTCGCACACGATTGTTGTTGGAAAAAGATAATTTGCCGCGCCTTGATGGTGGCGCGTTGCAAGTCGCGCAACAACAGTCAGCCGAATTGGAAATTGAGCGCGAAGTCGCCGCCGAACAGCTCGCCGAATTGTTGGAAAAATTGCCTCAAGCCGATACGCAACGCCGTGAATTGCGCGCGACTTTGCAAGAACAAGAACGCGCGTTGGCACAGACCGAAGCGCGTCTGCATGCTTTGCAACAACTGCAAGCGCGGTTGGATAACGACCAAAATCTGACCGCATGGTTGCAACGTCATCAACTGGAAAATCAGCCGCGTTTGTGGCAAGCCATGCAAATCGAAACCGGCTGGGAAGACGCGCTGGAAGCCGTGTTGCGCGAGCGTATCAACGCTATCGCGCTGCCTCCCGATTCGGATTGGAACGATGCGCCAAGCGCAAAATTATCGCTGCTATTTGGCGCATCCGAATCATCAGTGAGCGGCGTGCAATCGTCGCATAAACCGTTGCTGGATTATGTGCAATGCTCGGATATAAAAGTGCTGCCCGCGTTGCGCGATTGGCTGCATCAAGTCTATGCGGTGTCGGATTTGCAACAGGCAAAATCGCTGCGCGCGCAATTGCCGCAAGGCGCGTGTTTGGTTACACCGGAAGGCCATCTGGTGTATGCGCACAGCATTTCATTCCACGCACCGGACAGCCAGTTGCACGGCGTATTGGCACGGCAGCGCGAGATTGAGACTTTGCAAAGCGAGGCAGAAAAACAGCATCAGCAAGTCGCAACCATGCGCGAGCAAGTCGCACAAGCCGAACAACATCATCAACAGATTGATTTGAAAATCACGCCCTTGCGCACCGCTGGAAACGAGATGCAGCAACGCTTGCACGGTTTGCAAATGAATATTTTGAGGCTCACTCAAGCGGCGGAACGCAGCGCGGAACGTGTCGCGCAGATTGAGATTGAAATGCAAGAAATGGCCGAGTTGTTGATGAACGAGCAAATGCAAATTCAAACAGTCGATGAGCAGATTGCGCAACTGCGCGAGCACAACACGGCATTCTTTACCCAAATCGACGAGGCGCAACGTCAGGCGAATCATCAGGATATGGCCTTGCGCGAGCAACGCGGTCGGGTTCAGCATGCGCAACATCAATTGCAGGAAGCGCGTTTTTTCGAGCAGACCTGCAAAGAAAAAATTGCCGATTTGCAACACAACATCGAGCAAGCCGCCGCGACTTTGTCGCAACTGGAATTTAATTTGACCGGACTGGATGAAGAACTTAATACCAGTTCGGATGAGGAAGTGCAAAGCCAATTGCAACAAGCGTTGCAAGTGCGGCAAGTGACCGAAGCAGCATTGGGGGAAGCGCGCAACGCCTTGGAACACGCTGCTGTCAGCCTGCAAACACTTGAGCAGGCACGTATGAGTGGCGAACATGGTTTGAATCCGTTGCGTGAAAAATTAAGCGAATTGACACTCAAAGAACAAGAGGCGCGGCTGCATTTCGAGCAATGGTCGGAGCAATTGCAAGGCGTGGATGAAGCCGCGTTGCAGCCTTTACTCGAATCTGGAAATTACAAAGCGCAGAATCTGCAAAACGAACTTAATCGTTTGCAAGCCGATATCGAAGCCTTAGGTGCGGTCAATCTGGCGGCATTGGAAGAGTTACAAACCGCCACGGAACGCAAGACTTATCTGGATGCGCAGGCACAGGATTTGAACGAAGCGATGGCGACACTGGAAGACGCAATACGCCGCATCGACAAAGAATCACGCGACTTGCTGATGGACACTTACAACAAAGTGAACGAGCATCTGGCGCAAATGTTCCCGATTTTATTTGGCGGCGGTGAGGCGAAACTGGTGCTAACCGGCGAGGAGATTTTAGACAGCGGCGTGCAAGTGATGGCGCAACCGCCGGGCAAGAAAAATAGCTCTATCCATCTGATGTCAGGCGGCGAAAAAGCCTTGACCGCCATCTCGCTGGTGTTCTCACTATTTCAACTGAACCCCGCGCCATTTTGTTTGCTCGATGAAGTTGATGCGCCGCTGGATGACAGCAACACGGAACGTTTGTGCAAGTTGGTGAAAAAGATGTCCGAGCAAACTCAATTCGTGTTTATTAGTCACAACAAAATTGCCATGGAAATGGCGGAACAACTGATAGGTGTGACCATGCAAGAAAAAGGCGTGTCTAAAGTCGTGACCGTGGACATCGAAGAAGCGATGCGGATGCGCGACGAACAAATCGTTGCTTAGCCGAAAAGTTTATTTACAGTATTGGCCGATTTGTTGTTGCGCTGTGTCCACGCCTTGTTGGCGTTGCGTGTCATCCATATAGGAGCGTTCGCCGGTGACGGGGTCTATGATTGCGATACGCATACCGTCTTTCAAATTTGCCAGATTCTGTTTGGCATTCGTGCAGTTTGTTTGATTCTGTGCCTTGGTGGCTGCATCTTGTGCGGCTTTATCGGCGGCGGCTTTTTTTGCGGCTGCGATTTTTGCCGGATCGGTTTCGCCTTTGGTTTTGGCCGCTGCTACGCCAGACACACTGGAAGCCGCCGCAGGAATTTCAAGCTCGCTGGTTGCCAATGTGGCTTTGCCTTTTGCATGAGCCGGCGGGGGTTGGTCGGAGTAATGCACAATGCCTTGATCGTCTATCCATTTGTTGGCGGCAAAGCTATTACTTGCGCACAATGTCAATAACAGAAGTAGGTATTTATTCATCATATTGTTCCTTATGTTGGTTCGATGTTATTTTTATGTTATTCATACAACAAATGCAGACAAGATTACATTCGTCGGGTTATCATTATAGGAGATTCAAGTATAGCTAATAACAAAAGATACACAGCTAAATAAAAACAGATTCATCAATTACAAGGCATAGGTTTAATGTTATGGCACAAAATAAGTCCTCGCATGAGAAGTTTTTTGATATTGAAAAAAACGACGAGTACGCTCTCAAGGTTTTCACCAGTTATTATCGCGACCACAATCATTCCGGCAAATTGTACAGCGATTTTCCCGATTTCTTCATGGTTAGACCAGCCGTTTTGGAAGGCAAGGACATCGCCACACGCCCGTCCGAAAAACTTTTGTTGGATGATTTTATCAAGCGCGCCAAAGCCCGCAAAGGTCATATCGGTGTGTCCAAACATCGTAATCCCAAGCTGGGATATTACTGGCTGGAATTGTCGGTATTGCCTTTCATGTTGGGTGATTCGGTCAACAAGGATAACAAAGGCGAGTTCTTTTACGTGCTGACACAGTTCATAGAATTCACCAAGCGCAATCCCAAAATGTATGGCGATCTGACTGCCGAAATCGGCTCGGATCACGATCTTGCGATTATGTTCGACGGCATCAGCCGCATGGCGAGCCGACTGAATGAAAGCATAGACATGTATTCGGAATCAATGCTGGTTTCCTACAATCCGAACTGGCCTCCCAGTGAGGTTAAAAACCTGCTGGAGTCGCTCAAGGATAACGATCAGGATTGGTGCCAGGTGTTCTTTGAGTACATGGTGTACGTGATGAACAAAAAACCTACCGCTACCCAGTCCTGAGTAATATCAGCACCGCGCCGTTCCCGCCATCTTTGGGGGCGGCATCGCAATAAGCCAAAACGTTTTGATGTTGTGTCAGCCAGTGACGGGTGCGAATTTTGAGCACGGCTTCGCCGCTGGCACTATTCAATCCTTTACCGTGTATCACCAGCACGCAACGCATTTGCTGTTCGTGCGCGTGATGCAAAAACTCCTGCAACAAACGCCGCGCCGCATCGCTATGCAAGCCGTGTAAATCGAGCGTATCTCGTATCGCCCAGGCATTGCGGCGCAGCTTGCGCAAAGTCATGCGCGACAAACCATTGCTTAGGAATTCATCGGGTGGCGGCGTGTTGTGAAAGTCGGACAAAGTGTCGGCGATTTCCACTGCGGGTGGTGATGAGGCCTGCAAAGCCTTGCGTGGCGGGGCTTGTGGAGCGATGCGATTTTGTTGCGGAATGGGCTGAACCGTGCCAATAGCCGCCCGGAACAGCGCGGCATCGGTGTCGGATTCTTTATTTTCCGATGTCAAATTTTCCTCATGGACGCGAGATATTTATCCGCGTCGAGTGCCGCCATGCAACCGGTCGCCGCGCTGGTCACCGCTTGGCGATAAATTTGGTCTTGCACATCACCCGCCGCGAATACGCCGGAAATACTGGTCGCCGTGGCATTGCCCATAGAGCCGCCGCGTGTCTGGATGTAACCGTTGAGCATTTCCAGTTGCCCGGCAAAAATATCGGTGTTGGGTTTGTGGCCGATGGCGATGAACACGCCGTGCAATGCGATGTCTTGCTTGTCGTTGCTTTGCACGTTTTTCAGACGTACACCAGTCACGCCGCTGGCATCGCCCAGCACCTCATCCAAGGTTTGATTGAGTTGCAGCGTGATTTTGCCTTCGTCCACTTTTTTCATCAGATGGTCGATCATAATGCGCTCGGCGCGGAAGGTGTCGCGGCGGTGCACCAAGGTCACATGCTTGGCGATGTTTGCCAGATACAACGCTTCTTCCACGGCGGTGTTGCCACCGCCGATGACCGCCACATCTTGATTGCGGTAAAAGAAACCATCGCACGTTGCGCAGCCAGAAACCCCGCGCCCCATAAAGGATTCCTCGGAAGGTAAGCCCAAATATTGCGCCGACGCGCCGGTGCAAATAATCAACGCGTCGCAAGTGTAGCTGCCAGCGTCGCCCACCAGCAGAAACGGTTTTTGCTGTAGTTTGGCGGTGTGGATGTGATCGGAAATGATTTGTGTGTTGAAGCGTTCCGCGTGTTGCTGGAAGCGCGCCATCAGTTCCGGCCCTTGCACGCCCATCGCGTCGGCGGGCCAGTTGTCCACCTCGGTGGTGGTCATCAGTTGACCGCCTTGCGCCAAACCGGTGATGAGCACGGGATTCAAATTGGCGCGCGCGGCATAGACGGCGGCGGTATATCCGGCGGGACCTGAGCCGAGAATGATGAGTGGGTGATGTTGTGTGGAACTGGACATAGCAATACTTTCAAATTTTCGAACGAGGTCGGAATTTACCAGTAGATGTGGCAGGCTGTCGAGTTCGAATAGCGCTTTTCGAATCCACTTGGGCATAAGGGAATTGTTTTGTGCTGGCCTTGAGGTAGAATCCGCGCCTTATGAAACTTCGACTTACTTGCGTAACCGCAATCATTTATTGGCTGTTCAGTTTTACCGCAAGTGCCGCCACGCTGCCCGGCATTCCTGAATTCATCGACGAGATGGTCGCCAAGCACCAGTTCAAACGTGACGAACTGGAGACGCTGTTCGCCCGTGCGCAGCATCGTCCTGCCATTATCGAGGCCATCAATCGTCCCGCGACCATCAAGCCTTGGGTGGAATATCGCGCCGCTTTCGTCAATCAAAAGCGCATCACTTTAGGGGTGGCGTATTGGAATAAATATCACGAAACTTTACATCGTGCTTCGCAGCAATACGGTGTGCCGGAAGAAATTATCGTCGCCATCATCGGTGTGGAAACCATTTACGGGCAGAACGCCGGAAACTTCCGCGCCATCGACGCGCTGACCACGCTGGCGTTTGACTATCCGCGCCGCGCGGAATTTTTTCGCAGTGAGTTGGAAAATTATTTATTGCTGGCGCGCGATCAGGAGTTCAATTTGTTGGCGATACGCAGTTCCTATGCCGGCGCGTTGGGTATTCCACAATTTATGCCCAGCAGCTACCGAAAATATGCGGTTGATTTCAACGGCAATCACACCATAGATTTATTGCACGAAGATAGAGATGCAATCGGCAGCGTGGCGAATTATATGAAGGAATATGGCTGGCGGGCGGGTGAGCCCGTTGCCGTGTTGGCAAAGATTGGCGACACCTGTGCCGGGGATATTCAAACCCCGCGCAGCCTGACTGATTGGGCAAGTACGGGTATCGCACCTACGCGCAACCTGACGTATGACAAGCCGGTGCGGCTGATGGATTTTACAGTGGCGGACGGCAAAGAGTTTTGGCTGGCTTTGCATAATTTTGATGTCATCACCAAATACAACAACAGTGATTTTTACGCGATGTCGGTGTTGCAATTAGCCGAAGCCATCAAGGCCGCGCGTCACGTCAATCGCTGATACGCCGCGCACCGTTGTAAGTTTTCCGCCAATAATCGCTGCTCATATCGTCTTTGCGCACACTGCCGCCGCTACTGGGCGAGTGGATGAAGAGATTGTTGCCCAGATAGATTCCGACGTGGGAAAACTTGTGGCGCAGCGTGTTAAAAAACACCAGATCACCGGGGCGCAATTCATCGCGATCTAAAACTTTACCGCGCCGACTGATTTCGATACTGCTGCGCGGCAGCGTAACTCCGGCGACATTGCGATAAACGTAAGAGACGAAGCCGCTGCAATCGAAGCCTTGCTGGGGATTATTGCCGCCGTAACGATAACGTGTGCCCAGTAGATTTTGTGCGTAATCGGTGAGTTTGTTCGGTGCGAAATTTTCCGGCGCGGCTACGCCAGATTCGGCGGCGGTCTGTTCAGGATCGGCACCATTCAAAATCGCTTCAGGCGAGGGCGCATTGGCGCGACTGCTTTGATGCGATTTTGCGACCGGTCCCGGCGAAGAACAGGCCGCGAGCAATAGTAGCGCGAGGAATAAAAAAAGACGTTTCATGCATTGACTATAATGGATGGTGTTTAAGTTTGTAAACAAAGGTGCTGGAATGAAAGGAATCTTATTGGGATTTTGGCTGCTCGTGCTGACGATGCATGCGGCATTCGCCTATGAGTTGGAAATCCTCACGTTGCAACATCGCAGCCCGGAAGAAATCCTGCCCATCATTCGCCCTTTGCTGGATGCGGATGCGGCGGCGAGTGGCATGAGCGACCAGTTATTCTTGCGTACTTCGCCGCGCAATCTCGCTCAGATTAAACAATTGTTGATTAGCCTAGACACCGCGCCGCGCCGCTTGAAAATCAGCGTGATGCAGGATGTGGATAGGCAAACGGTTGCGCGACTAAATGAATTTTCCGGTTCGGTCGGCAATGTGCGTGTACCCGGCAGTCGCGAACGAGAGGGCGTGCAGTTGCGTGACGATAATTTGAACGCGCGATTCGAGCAGCGCGATGCGCAAGTGCAAGACCATAAAACCCAGCAACTGCAAGTGATAGAAGGCGGTCAAGGTTATGTGCGTGTCGGTCAAACACAGGCGATTCCGCAGCGTCAGGTGATACCACATCCGTGGGGTAACGAGGTGGTGACAACAAATAATTATCAGGAAGTTGGCAGCGGTTTTTATGTGCGCCCGCGTCTGCATGGCGACGAGGTGACGTTGGAGATTAGTACCGAGAACGATGCCATAGCTGATGACGAACGTCACCTGCGTGAAAATATCCAGCACGCATCGAGCACTTTATCGGGGCGTTTGGGTGAGTGGTTAGAAATGGGAGGCATGTCGCAGCAACAAGATAATCAAAGCGACTCGCTCAATTCGCGCGACAACTCAAGCAGCAATGAACAAAGAAGCATTTACATCAAAGTCGAAGAAATTCAATGAATCGCAAAAACAAATTTTCAGCCACAGAGTTCACAGAGAAATTTGTTCGCTTAATAAATACCGCACATGAGTGACGACAGTTTTTTCTCGGCGAACTCTGTGGCAAATATTTTTTCTAAAAAATGCTAAGTAAACTCAATTCTGTTCAACGCGAAGCCGTGAGTTATCTGGGCGGCCCCTTGCTGGTGCTGG
Source organism: Gallionella sp. (assembly GCA_049693175.1). GTDB lineage: Bacteria > Pseudomonadota > Gammaproteobacteria > Burkholderiales > Gallionellaceae > Gallionella. Next base: position 8,198 of record JBAVPP010000407.1, read on the forward strand.
CGGACGCGGGCAGCGGTAAGACGCGCGTCATCACGCACAAGATCGCGTATCTGGTGCATGAGTGCGGCTACGCGGCGCGCAATATCGCGGCCATCACCTTCACCAACAAGGCCGCCAACGAGATGCGCGAGCGCGTCGGCACGCTGCTGCAAGGCAAGCAAGCACAGGGTTTGGT
>JBAVPP010000408.1:0-2298 GCA_049693175.1 Gallionella sp.
GTCTCCACCGCCATCTCGACCTTGCCGACTTTCTCGCGGCGCGCGGCGCGTTCGCGGCGCAGTTGTTCCAGGCGCAACACACGACCTTCGTTGCGGGTGCGGCGCGCTTTCACGCCTTGGCGTATCCACACTTCTTCCTGCGCCAACACTTTGTCGAACTTGGCATTCACCACCGCCTCGTCACTCAACATGCGTTCTTTGATGCCTTGATAGGCGGTGAAATTTCCGGGAAAACTGGACAGAATTCCTCTATCCAGTTCGACGATGCGCGTGGTCACGTTGTCCAAAAATTTACGGTCATGGGTGACGAACAACACGCTGCCGACAAAACTATTAAGCAGCCCTTCCAGCCATTCGATAGACGCGAAATCCAGATGATTGGTCGGCTCGTCGAGTATCAACACATCGGGCGCGGCGACCAGTGCTTGCGCCAGTGCCACACGTTTGCGCTGCCCGCCGGACAAGTCGCCGACGCGTTTATCGGGATCGAGATCGAGTTTGGCGATGGCGGTCTCGATGCGCGATTGCACCGACCAACCATCTTGCGCTTCGAGCTGAGTTTGCAAATGCTGCATCTCTTCCAGCAGCTTGTCGAAATCCGCTTCCGGTTCGGCGAGTTGATGCGACACATGATGATAATCGTGCAACAATTTTTGCAACTTTCCCAAACCTTTTGCCACCGCATCGAACACGCTGTCATCGGCATCCAACACCGGCTCTTGGCTGACATAGCAAATGCGCGCGCCGGGCGAACGCCATACCAATCCGTCATCCAGATTCGTCTGTCCCGCCAGTACGCGCATCAGGCTGGATTTGCCGCCGCCGTTGCGCCCGATGAGACCGACGCGTTCGTTTTCGTCGAGTTGAAATGCGGTGTGATCCAACAGCGCGACGTGTCCAAAAGCGAGGCTGGCGTTATCTAAGGTAATGAATGGCATGAATGATGGTTACTTAAAAATAAAAAACCGCAACGAGTGCTGATGAAAAAACGACGCGCCGTTCAAGTTGTATTCATTCAACACGAACGGCACAAATACATTACTTTTCCGCCGTACTCAAGGTCTTGAGATCGGTGATGATGTCCTTGGAATGGCGCGAAGTTTCCACGCTCAAATAAACCTTGGCGACCTTGCTTTGCGGATCAATCAAAAAAGTAAAACGGCGCGCCACGCGCAAAATTCCCAGGTTCAACAGCGCGCCATAACTGTCCGCCACCGCGCCGCTTTTATCCGCCAACAGCGGAAACGGCAAATGATATTTTTTGGCGAATTCAGCGTGACTGTCGGTGTCGTCCACACTGATGCCGACCACAGCCGCACCCATCTCCGTCAACTGGCTCAGATCATCGCGAAAAGCACAGGCCTCTTGCGTGCAACCGGGCGTGTCATCCTTGGGATAAAAATACAACACCAGCCATTTGCCGCTGAAATCCTTGAGCGTATGCACTTTGCCGTTTTGATCAGGCAGTTGAAATTCCGGCGCGGCTTGTCCCGCCTCAGGCAACTCGCCGGCACGCGCCACCCGCGCCACCCACAAACTGGCCACCACGACCACCGCAATTAAAGCTAGTAATAATTTCATATCTCATCCGTTGAACAAAACGACATCCGTAAAGTGCGCGCATCATACCAGTCATAGCACATCGACAGCCGTACTTTTGCGCTAGAATGCGCGCCGCGCTGTCCCTGTAGTTAAATGGAAATAACCGCCCCCTTCTAAGCGTCTTGAAGGGCTTTTGAATGGTAAGGAATTTTAACTATATTTTACTGATTTAATTATTATTTACAGGTTTTACGGCTTCCACAAAACGCCGTCACATGTCACTTTTTTCAGTTTCAGTGTAAATATTTTGTGGATATTGGCAGTTAGATTTTACGTCCTCGTAGCACAATGGATAGTGCGTATGCCTCCTAAGCGTAAAATGTGGGTTCAATTCCCGCCGAGGACACCAGATACAAGTTATGAGTAAATATGAAGAGATTCTCGCGGACTTGAAAAAGGAACTGGGGAAGAAAATTCTTTTAAGTCCACACTATTTTTCTCGTGAGATTTTTCAGATGCCATGATGTCGAAAAATCCATGTGTTATTGCAAGACCTGACCGCGAATTCTGACCCGAATTCCTGGTGCTACTTAGCTAGACCTGACCCTGAATTTTTACAATGGGGGTTGCCCTTTGCTTTTTTCTACTTCCTTTGCTATAAAATCAAAAAAGAAATTAGCGGGCATCACCTTGCAAGATTGAGGGAACTCACCCTTAAGAGTTAAATCTTCGGAAACAACAAGGGCTGTTCCCGAC
>JBAVPP010000409.1:0-3476 GCA_049693175.1 Gallionella sp.
CCGGTAACAGCGCGCCGTTTACCCACGCGCCATACACTGCCAATTCGGCGGCGCGCTGACGTTGCTCATCATCACCGATGACCGCGATACTCACCACCTTGGGATGCTCGTCCAGCAAGGCTTGCAATGCTTTACGGATTTGCGTCTGCAACGCAAAAATATCTTTGTCGAAATCCAACATCGCCCACACCACCAGCGCGCCGTTCGCCGCATTCGCCGCGACAAAACTCTTGGCTAACTCATCGACTTTCATCTCACGCCGCTTCATCACCGCCGCGAGCAATTCGCCGTGCGGAATATCTTTAGGCAGCGTTTTTGATTTAGGTAATAGCACCAACAAATGTGTCGCGGTCAGCGTTTTGGGTAAGGCGGGAATCAGAGTCAATTGTGCTAGCATTACGTCCTCGATAGTGATGTACCAGATCATTATCTCGCAAAAAACCATTTGCCACAGAGAACACAGAGGTCACAGAGAAATTCCGGTGCTTTATTGCCCTCTCTGTGTACTCTGTGTTCTCCGTGGCTAGCATTTAATTTTTCAAGCTCACCATGCGCCAATATTTAGACTTAATGCAGCACGTGTTAGACCACGGCACAAAAAAATCCGACCGCACCGGCACGGGGACGACCAGTGTATTCGGTTACCAGATGCGCTTCGATTTGGCGCGGGGTTTTCCCTTGGTCACCACTAAAAAATGCCATCTCAAATCCATCATCCATGAGCTGTTGTGGTTCTTGCAGGGCGACACCAATATCGCTTATCTCAAGGAACACGGCGTGCGTATTTGGGACGAGTGGGCGAATGAAAACGGCGATCTTGGCCCGGTGTATGGCAAGCAATGGCGGTCATGGGCGACGGTGGACGGGCGTGTCATCGACCAGATAAAAATCGCGGTGGAGCAACTCAAAAACAATCCCGATTCGCGGCGCATTATCGTCTCGGCGTGGAACGTAGCCGAGCTGGATAAAATGGCACTCGCGCCCTGCCACGCCTTCTTCCAATTTTATGTCGCGGACGGAAAATTATCCTGTCAGTTGTATCAACGCAGTGCCGATATTTTTCTCGGCGTGCCGTTAAACATCGCCAGCTACGCCTTGCTCACCATGATGATGGCGCAAGTGTGCGGTTTGCAAGTCGGCGACTTCGTCCACACTTTCGGCGACGCGCATTTATACTCCAATCACATGGAACAAACCGCGCTGCAACTGTCGCGTGAACCGCGCGCCTTGCCCACCATGAAAATCAATCCTGATGTGAAAGACATACTCGGCTTCAAGTTCGAGGACTTTACACTGGAAGGCTACGACCCGCACCCGGCCATCAAAGGAGTAGTAGCTGTCTAGGATTTGGGAATTAGGATTTTGGATTTGGTGAAGACTGCGGATGAAATATAGTGAATTGGTAGTTTGGCAAAAGGCGATGGATTGGGTGACTTCCATCTATAAAATCACGTCAACTTTTCCTAATGATGAACGCTTTGGTTTGACCTCACAAATCAGACGTGCCGCCGTTTCTGTTCCTTCCAATATCGCAGAAGGTCATGGCCGAAAGGCATCTGGGGCATATATCAACCATTTATCCATTGCTCTCGGTTCGATAATGGAAGTGGAAACGCAAATACAAATTGCAATGCGCCTGAATTTTATTGATACAGAAACCTGCGCCAATTTTTTAACCCAAACCGATGAAATCGGGAGAATGCTAGGCGGATTAAAAAAATCCATCTCTAGTCAATCGGAATCACAATGAGAACAAGCACTAGCCCCAAATCCCAAATCCCAAATCCCAATTCCTCGGTTTTATCCCTGATTGTGGCGATGGCGAAGAACCGCACTATAGGCGTGAACAACACGCTGCCTTGGCGATGCGCGGAAGACCTCAAGCATTTCAAAACGCTGACCATGGGGCATCACATGGTTATGGGACGCAAGACGTTTGACTCCATCGGCAAGGCTTTGCCGGGGCGGACCACGGTGGTGGTGACGCGCGATACCTCGTTAAAAATCGACGGATGTTTGATGGCGAATTCGCTTACCGATGCGATTGCCGTGTGCGCGAACGACAGCGAGATTTTTATCGTCGGCGGCGCGGAAATTTATCGTCAAGCGATAGCGTTGGTCGATACGATGTACATCACCGAAATTCAGCAAGAAGTAAATGGCGACGCGCATTTTCCCGAATTCGACAAAACCATCTGGCGTGAAACGGCGCGCGAAATTCGTCATCAGGAAACGCCGCAAAAATTGGAATATCACTTCGTCACTTATCAACGCAACTAAGCCCGCCGCATGTCAGACTATCAGCAAAAACTTGAACTCCTCGCCCCCGCCAAGACGGCTGCCATCGGGCGCGAAGCGATATTGCACGGCGCAGATGCGGTGTATATCGGCGGACCAAATTTCGGCGCGCGCGACAAAGCAGGAAACTCGATTGCCGACATTGCTGAACTGGTAGCATTCGCACACCGTTTTCACGCGCGGATTTTTGTCACGCTCAACACCATCTTGCACGATGCCGAGTTGGATGCCGCGCGGCAATTGGCTTACGACTGCTACAACGCCGGCGTGGACGCGCTTATCGTGCAGGATATGGGACTGCTGGAACTCGATTTGCCGCCTATAGACCTACACGCCTCGACGCAATGCGATATACGCACGCCGGAGAAGGCGCGCTTTCTCGCCGATGTGGGATTTTCGCAACTGGTGTTGGCGCGCGAATTGACCATACAAGAAATCGCCAAGGTGCGCGCCGCCTTGCCCGCAGACACACTCATCGAACACTTTATTCACGGCGCGTTATGCGTCGCGTATTCCGGTCAGTGCAACATCAGCCATGCACATACTGGCCGTTCGGCGAATCGCGGCGATTGTTCGCAAGCCTGCCGCCTGCCTTACACACTCAACGATGCGCAAGGTCGTGTGGTCGCATATGACAAGCATTTGCTGTCGGTGAAAGACAACAATCAAAGCGATAATTTGCGCGCGCTGATTGCCGCAGGGGTGCGCTGTTTCAAAATTGAAGGCCGTTACAAAGATGCGGGCTATGTAAAAAATATCACCGGACATTATCGCCAATTGCTCGATGAAATTTTGCACGAGCGCAGCGATTTGCGCGCGGCTTCCAGCGGCACAACCAAATTATTATTCACACCGAATCCCGACAAAACTTTTCATCGCGGCTCTACGGATTATTTTTCCAACGGCAGACAAGCCGACATCGGCGCGTTCGACACACCGACTTTTATCGGCTTGGAATTGGGCTATGTCACCCAGCTCGGTGACACTTGGTTTGAGATGGATTCCAATGAGGAGTTGGCGAATAGCGACGGGCTGAACTACCAGCACAAACGCATCGTGCATGGCTTGCAGGCCAACGTGGTGGAGCGCAAAGGTAAAGTGTGGCGAGTGTTTCCCAATGAGGCCATGCACACGCTGGAAGGCTTGCGCGTCGGCATCGCCATCAGTCGCAACCGCGA
>JBAVPP010000410.1:0-2907 GCA_049693175.1 Gallionella sp.
ATATAGCATCGCTAGTATTCACCCCGCAACAAGAATTTTGGGCAAAAATATATTACGAATTAAATCTTGCCGCTGTCCTGATCGTGGCCGTGGCGTTTGTACAGCCACATCATGGTGGCGGAAAGCAATAGGCCGAATGCGGTGATGATGAGGTAGATGCTGAGATTCATTTTTTCCATCCAAGCATAGAATGTGAGCATGGCGAATATGCTGATATTTTCGTTGAAATTCTGCACGGCAATGGAGCTGCCCGCACCCATTAGCAAGTGTCCGCGATGTTGCAATAGCGCGTTCATGGGCACGACGAAATAGCCGCCCATCGCGCCGATGGCGATGAGCAAAATAATCGCCAGTGTGCTGTTGGTGACCGGTATCATAATCAGTACCACCAGCCCCATGGCGATGCCGATGGGCAACACTTTGACCGAGTGTTCCAATTTGACGAAGCGCGCCGCGAGTATCGCGCCGATGGCGATGCCGACAGCGACCCAGGCGGTGAGCTTGGCCGCCGAACTAAAATCATAATGCAAGGCGACCGCCGCCCAACCCAATACGATGAGGCGCAGTGTCGCGCCGGTTCCCCAAAATAAAGTGGTGACGGCAAGTGAGACTTGTCCTAACGGATCTCGCCACAATAGTTTGAAATCGTGCCAAAACGCTTTGAGCAAAAATACCGGATTGCGGCTCAGAGGTTTGTGGTCGATGGCGATGCGCGGAATGTAAAGATTGAACAACGCGGCGCAAAAATATAAGCCGACGATAATGCTAATCGCCAGTTCCGGCGGTGTGTCTATGCCGGTGTCGATAAAGGGAATATCCCACCATTGCAACATGGGTACGGCGACCGTCGGGCTGATGAAAATGCCGCCGACGACCGCACCCAAAATAATGGCGACTACCGTCAAACCTTCCATCCAACTGTTGGCCAGCACCAGTTTCGAAGGCGGCAGATATTCGGTGAGTATGCCGTATTTAGCGGGCGAATAGGCTGCCGCACCCAGCCCCACCAAGCCATAAGCAATCAGCGGATTAACGCCTATCAGCATGGCGATGCAACCTAAAATTTTGATGTTGTTGCTGACGAACATCACGCGACCCTTGGGCAGCGAATCGGCGAACGCGCCGACGAAGGGCGCAAGTATGATGTAAGAAAAAACGAAGGCTTCCTGCAATACCGGTGTGTGCCAGGACGGCGCGTTTAGGTCTTTTAATAATGCGATAGCGGCGAACAACAAGGCATTGTCTGCAAGCGCGGATAGGAATTGCGCCGCAAGGATGATGTAAAAGCCGATATTCATTCGGGTAGGGCGTTTTTTTATGAGGGCGTTTTATAACACGAAAGCATTGCCCCTGCTATCATTGTGCAACGTTACGTTTTAATTTTTTTATGCCACGTCCTATTCAAGCCCATATCGACCAGAACGCGCTCGCCAATAATCTGCATGTCGTTCGCCGTGCCACCCGTTCGCGCATCATGGCCGCCATCAAAGGCGATGGTTATGGTCACGGTTTGTTGCGCGTCGCCGAGGCATTTGCCGCTGCCGATGGCTTTGCCGTGCTGGATATTCGGGATGCGATAACATTGCGCGAAGCCGGGTATACGCAAACTTTATTGTTGTTGGAAGGTTGTTTTCAAGCAGGCGAAATGCAACTTGCCGCCGAATACGATTTAAGCTGCGTGATACACAGTGCGCGGCAAATCGCCATGCTGGATGCCTATCCCAAACGTGGCAATTTAGATGTTTGGCTCAAGGTGAACAGCGGCATGAATCGCCTGGGTTTCGTGCCGGAGGCTGTGCCTGCCGCAATGGAAAAAATACGCGCGCATCAGGCGGTGCAAGGCATCACGCTGATGACGCATTTCGCCAGTGCCGACGAAGCGCGCGGGGTTTCCGAGCAAGTTGCGGTTTTTAATAATGTGGCGGGCGCGTATCGTGTGCCGCGTTCGCTGGCGAATTCCGCCGCGCTGCTGCGCTATCCCGATACGCATGGCGATTGGGTGCGCCCCGGTATTATGTTGTACGGCGCGTCACCGTTCGCCGATAAAACTGCGCGGGAAATCGGCTTGCGTCCCGCGATGACTTTGCATAGCGAGATTATCGCGACACAAGAATTAAATGCCGGTGATGAAGTCGGCTATGGCGCATTGTTTCGCGCGGATCGCGCTATGCGTATCGGCATCGTCGCTTGCGGTTATGCCGACGGTTATCCGCGCCACGCGACCACCGGCACGCCGATATTCGTTGAGGGAAAAATCACCCGTACGGTCGGGCGTGTCTCTATGGATATGCTGGCGGTGGATTTGAGCGATGTGCCGCACGCTGATATTGGTAGTCGCGTGGTGTTATGGGGCGCGGGCTTGCCGGTCGAAGAAGTGGCGCGCGCGGCGGGTACAATTAGTTATGAGTTATTGTGCGGATTGACCAAGCGCGTGCCGATATACCTTTAAGGTGAAGGAGAGAATGATGAGCAATAAGGGACAAACAGAGCAGCGCGGCAGCACCGACGACTTTTTATCGCTGGGTGCGAATGTAGGAGACGCGCTGCAATTGCAGGACATGATGCACGGCAAGCACCGCTATTACGCCAAGCTAATCGGCTATCTCAACAAACACAGTATCGTGGTCACCTATCCGCAATTGGACGGGGAATTGATTACGGCGCAAATCGGCGAAGCCTTTCAAGTGCGCGGGTTTTCGGGCAGGGTGACTTACGAATTTACCGCCACCGTATTGAATGTCAGCAGTAAGCCTTTTCCCTATTTGCATCTATCTTATCCCGAAAGCGTTTCCACGCTGGAGATGCGCGGCGCGATGCGCATCAAGACCCAATTGGCTTGTTCAGTGATTGCGAATATCGGTGCTTTGAAAATGCCAGCCACTATCGTGGACTTGAGCACATCAGGCG
>JBAVPP010000411.1:0-2446 GCA_049693175.1 Gallionella sp.
CTGGCGAGGGTGATGGACACCAGAATCGCCGCACCGAAAAACCACACATACATCACGATGCCGGGTAGCAAGGCGAGTATCACCTTGAGCATGATGGCGGACACGCTGTCGGGCTTGCTGATAAAGGGTGAAAAAAACGCGCTCATATTATTCCTTGAATTGAAACTCGCGCAGCGATGCGTTTGCTCCCTCGCCCGTTTGCGGGAGAGGGGTGGGGTGAGGGAAAAATGGCAGGGTAATTTTCAATTTTTATCATGCCCGTTGTGCGCTGCGGCTTCGGTTGCCGCCAACTCATGGATGCGCGCGCGACGCGCTTCGATGTCGGCGATTTCCGCTTGTTGTTGCGGCGTGAGTTGCTCGGTGTTCTTGGGCTTGATGGCGGCGGCTTGTTGTTTGGCGTGCTCTATTGCGGCTTGTATTTTCGCTTGTGTTTCGTTCACCGGCGCAACGGTCGCGGCCGCTGCGGCAGGTTGCGCCGCAGCGATTTTTGCAGCCGCGAGTTTGGCTTCTGCCGCCGCTTTTTCTTTGGCGGCGAGCTTCTCGGCTTTTTCTAATTTTTCGCGTTCGATGCGATGTTCGCGGAACTCAAAACGCTCGCGTGCGGCATCGGCAGCGGTCTTTTCGGTTTCGCGTGCCCAGATTTCGCTTTTGGCAAAACGATAATATTGCACCAGTGGAATATGGCTGGGGCAGACATAGCTGCACGCGCCGCATTCTATGCAATCGAACAAACTGAATTCTTGCGCCTTGCCGAATTCTTTGGAGCGCGCGAACCAATACAAATCCTGCGGCTGCAATTCTGCCGGACACACATCGGCGCAACGCGTGCAACGTATGCATGGCATGGCGGGCGGCGCGGGTGGAAATAAATTCGGGCTGGATGCGATGATGCAATTCGCCGCTTTGATGATGGATACATTCGCATTCGGCAAAGGCAAGCCCATCATCGGTCCTCCCATGATGTGACTGTCGGTGTCCGGCAACACGCCCGCAACAGCCAGCACATCGCTCACCGGCGTGCCGATTAACACTTCCAAATTTTGCGGATTTTTTACGTTGCCGGTGACGGTGACGATGCGCGATACCAGCGGTTCGCCGAATTGCACGGCGCGATAAATTGTTTGCGCGGTTGCCACGTTAAAACATTGCACGCCTTTGTCGGTGGAACGCACACCCGCCGCGACTTCAATACCAGTCAACACGCGTATCAATTGTTTCGCGCCGCCGCCCGGATATAAGGTCGGTACGGCGATGACTTCGATTTTGTCGCCGCTAGATTTTGCGGCGGCCTGCATCGCGGCGATGGCCTCTGGTTTGTTGTCTTCGATGCCGACTAAAATTTCTTCGGCATCCAACGCCCAGCGCATAATTTCCGCACCTTTGATAATTTCGTCGGCACGCTCGCGCATCAGCATATCGTCGCAGGTGATGTAGGGTTCGCACTCCGCGCCGTTAATCACCAACGTTTTTATTTTGTGTTTGCCCGGACGCAATTTCAAATCACTGGGGAACACCGCGCCGCCTAAACCCACCACGCCCGCGAGGCGCAACACCTGGCGCACATCGGCATTTTTAGCCGCGCGAAAATCCATGCTCTCGCGTGCGATCCACTCGTTTTTGCCATCGGGTATCAGCGTCGCGCACAAGTCCGGCAAGCCACTCGCATGTGCCACAACTTGCATACCGATTTCGCTAATTGTGCCGGAGGTGCTGGCGTGTATCGCACTGGAGATGCCGTCTTCGGGCAAGCCTATGAGTTGACCTTTCAACACATAATCGCCGGCTTGTACCAGCGGTTTGGCGATGTTACCGACGTGCTGGTGAAACGGTATCACCAGCTTGGCGGGCATGGGCATGACCGCAATCGGTGTGCGCGTGGATTCGCTTTTGTGCGTGGGCGGATGCACGCCGCCGTGAAATTTGTAGAGTGTTCTCATGGTGCGGTTGACGGTGCGGGCGTGAGGGCGTACACCGGATATTTCCATTTCCAGTTGCTGATTTTTTCTTGGATCACGACCATGCTGATGCAATCGACGGGGCAGGGCGCGAGACATAATTCGCAGCCGGTGCATTCACGCGTGACGATGGTGTGCATCTGTTTGGCCGCGCCGACAATGGCATCCACCGGACAGGCTTGTATGCACAGCGTGCAACCGATGCAGGTGTTTTCGTCGATAAGCGCGACCGATTTGGGTTTGGGCGCGTTGGTCTCGCCGCCGAACGGTTTGAATTCCACGCCCAAGAGTTCGGCGAGTTTGTGTATGCCTTCTTCACCCCCCGGCGGGCAGCGGTTGATGTCGGCCTCACCTGCCGCAATCGCCGTCGCGTAAGGCTTGCAGCCGGGGAAGCTGCATTGCCCACATTGCGTTTGCGGCAAAATGGAATTGATTTTTTCGACCAGCGGATTACCTTCGACACGGAACTTGATTGCGGCAAATCCCAGCAC
>JBAVPP010000412.1:0-3810 GCA_049693175.1 Gallionella sp.
TCCCTACAGCGTGCCGGAAATCATCGCGCTGCCCGTCGCTCACGGTCTGCCTGAATACTTAAATTGGGTCGATAGCGTAACCCGTATCCTCAAGGAATAATCCATGCGTTTTATTTTTTTAATTCTACTAATCCTATTCAATCCGCTGGCTCACGCGGATAGTTTGCTGGATAGTTTGCCCTCTTTTAGTGGCAGCAAAAAACCGACTTTTCTGATTCCAGATCAGGCGTTTCAACTCACGGTTGCGGCGCAAGATGCGCACACCTTACAAGCGAATTTTAATGTCACGCCCGGCTATTATTTGTATCGCAACAAAATTACCTTCGCCTCATTGGATGACGCGGTGAAATTTGCCGAGCCGCAATTTCCGGCGGGCGAAATCAAGCAGGATAAAAATTTCGGCGCGATGGAAGTGTTTCATCATCCCTTCCAAGTCGCGTTCGGTGTGAACGCACCCGCCGCGAAAGACAGCATCACGCTGACCGCGCAATATCAGGGTTGCAGCGAGCAAGGGCTGTGCTATCCGCCTATCGAAAAAACTTTTACCGTATCCATGTCGGAACGGGCAGCAAGCAGTTTTCCGGCGAATGTGCTGACCACCGCCAGCGCGGAAAATTCGCCACCGGACGCGAATGAAAATTCCAAAATCGCGCAGCTTTTTAAGAGCGGCAATTTTTGGTTAATTATCAGTTTCTTTTTTGGTGCGGGACTGCTGTTGGCGTTTACGCCTTGCGTGTTTCCGATGATACCGATTTTGTCCGGCATCATCGTCGGGCGCGGATACCACATCACCAAAACCCACGCATTTATTCTTTCGTTGGCGTATGTTTTAGGCATGGCAATTACTTACGCGCTGGCGGGAATCGCGGCGGGACTTTCCGGTGATTTAATTTCCAACACGCTGCAAACGCCTTGGGTGTTGGGCAGTTTCGCGGCGGTGTTTGTGCTGTTGTCGCTGTCCATGTTTGGCTTTTATGAGTTGCAAATGCCCACCGCGCTGCAAAGCAAATTAGCCGACACTAGCAACCGCTTGCACGGCGGGCATTTAAGCGGCGTGTTCATGATGGGCGCGCTGTCCGCCATCATTATGGGCCCGTGCGTCGCCGCACCCTTGGCGGGTGCGTTGCTGTACATCAGCAAAACTCACGACGCGGTATTAGGCGGCACGGCCTTGTTCGTTATGGCGTTGGGCATCGGCGCGCCGCTGTTGCTCATCGGTACATCGGCGGGCGTGTTGCTGCCCAAAGCGGGCGCGTGGATGGATGCGGTCAAAAAATTCTTCGGCGTGATGTTGTTGGCATTGGCGATTTGGATAGTCCAACCGCTGTTGCCTATGGGCGTGCAAATGTTGTTGTGGGCCTTGCTGCTGATTTTGTCGGCGGCGTATTTGCGCGTGTTGGACGCGCTGCCCGCCAATGCCAAAGGCTGGCACAAATTGCGCAAAGGCGTGGGACTGTTGTTGCTATTGCTAGGCGTGTCATACTTGGTCGGCGCGTTGTCCGGTGCGCGCGATATTTTGCGTCCGCTGGGCGCGATTGCAAAATCCGAATCGTCAGTCGGCACGACTTTGCAATGGACGCGCATCAAAGACAGTGCGGAATTGGATCAACGGCTGGCGAACGCCAACGGCAAAATCGTGCTGCTGGATTTTTACGCCGACTGGTGCGTGTCCTGCAAAGAAATGGAACGCTACACTTTCAGCGACGCAGCCGTGCAAGCCAAACTTAAAAACGCCATTCTGCTGCAAGCCGATGTCACCGCCAACAGCGAAACTGACAAAGCTCTGCTTAAACGCTTCGATCTATTCGGCCCGCCCGCGACTTTATTTTTCGACGCGGGCGGTAAAGAACTACAGAATAACCGCGTAGTTGGCTATCAAGGCGCGGATGAGTTTATTAAAAGTTTGCAGAGCGCAAAGCTATAATGTGTTTTGCTTATCTTCCGAAAAAACCTAGACAAATCACCCCAATTTACGGCAAACTGCGCACATGAAAAACATCTTAGTCTTGCATGGACCCAACCTCAATCTGCTTGGAAGCCGTGAGCCAGAGGTATATGGTCGCGTGACTTTAGATGAAATTAACTGTAATTTAATTGCAATAATCGAGAAAATTGGTGGGATTGCGCATTGCTATCAGAGTAATGCCGAATCTGCCTTGGTCGAACGTATTCATCAGGCGCGGGCAGATGGAACGCAGTTTATCGTCATCAATCCGGCGGCGTTTACCCATACCAGCGTCGCGATAAGAGACGCGCTGGCAGCGGTTGCCATCCCGTTTATCGAAGTGCATCTTTCCAATGTCCATGCCCGAGAAGCCTTCCGCAAAGAATCTTTTTTTTCCGATCTGGCCGAGGGTGTCATTAGCGGCCTAGGCGCATCGGGTTATGAATTCGCAGTGCTATACGCACTAAATTATAGAAACCATAAGGAGTAAACAATGGACTTACGCAAATTAAAAACGCTGATTGAACTGGTCGAAGGTTCTGGCATCGCCGAATTGGAAATCAGTGAGGGTGAAGAACGGGTGCGTATCACGCGCACCGTTGCAGCCGGTCAACAAATGTATTCTTCCGCGCCTCAACACGTGATGTCGAGCGCGCCCGCGCCGGTGATTGCAGTTGCCGCACCCGCAGCACCCGTTGAAGCAGCCAAACCTGCGGCGGCCGAAGGCCATGTGGTGAAATCACCTATGGTCGGCACGTTCTATCGTTCCGCTTCTCCCGGTTCAAAACCTTTTGTGGATGTCGGTCAGAACGTGAATAGCGGCGACACTTTGTGCATCATCGAGGCTATGAAATTGCTCAACGAAATCGACTCGGATCAAGCCGGGGTCATCAAGGCTATACTCGTGGAGAACGGTCAGCCCGTGGAATTTGGTCAACCGTTGTTCGTCATCGGTTAAGCCAAAATGCAATGGCGCGAAAAAATTGCCGCACCCAGCCCGGAGCCTTCAGTTATGTTTGAAAAAATCCTTATCGCCAATCGTGGCGAAATCGCACTCCGTATCCAGCGCGCTTGCCGCGAAATGGGTATCAAAACGGTGGTTGTGCATTCCGAAGCGGATGCCGATGCGAAGTACGTAAAGCTCGCCGACGAGTCCGTGTGTATCGGACCGGCTGCTTCTTCACATAGTTATCTGAGCATTCCCGCCATTATCAGCGCGGCGGAAGTAACCGACGCGCAAGCGATACATCCCGGCTACGGTTTTCTTTCCGAGAACGCGGACTTCTCCGAACGCTGCGAAAAATCCGGCTTCGTTTTCATCGGGCCGCGTGCTGAAACTATCCGCATGATGGGCGATAAAGTCTCGGCAAAAATCGCCATGAAAAAAGCCGGTGTGCCTTGTGTGCCGGGCGTGGAAGGCGCGTTGCCGGACAATCCCGCCGAGATTATCAAAATCGCGCGCAGCATCGGCTATCCGGTCATCATCAAAGCGTCCGGCGGCGGCGGCGGGCGCGGTATGCGCGTGGTGCATACCGAAGCGGCTTTGCTCAACGCGGTCACCATGACCAAGACCGAGGCGCAGGCGGCGTTCAACAATCCCATGGTGTACATGGAAAAGTTTTTGGAAAATCCGCGCCATATTGAAATTCAAGTGTTGGCGGATCAGCACGGCAACGCGGTGTATTTGGGTGAGCGTGATTGCTCCATGCAACGCCGCCATCAAAAGATTCTGGAAGAGGCTCCCGCACCGATGCTGGATGTCAAGATGCGCAACAAAGTCGGCGAACGTTGCGCCGAAGCGTGCCGCAAAATCGGTTATCGCGGCGCGGGTACATTCGAATTTTTGTATGAAAATGGTGAGTTCT
>JBAVPP010000413.1:0-1760 GCA_049693175.1 Gallionella sp.
CATCATTACTGCCATGCACAAGTATCCCTGGACCACGCCGATTTTGTTGATCGCGCTGGGCATCGCGTTTGCCGCCATCTTCGGCAAGATACAGCCCGTCGTGTTCGGCGAGACGACGGCGATTCGATTGCCCCATCCGCCCGCGCTCATTCCGGTGTTCGCGCATCTGCTGCTGGTGTTGATGCTCGGACTGTATATGCCGCCCTATCTGGCCGATTGGTATCGCCAGGCGGCCGCTCTGCTGGGGTAAACTTTAAACCACTTTTTGCCACAGAGAACACAGAGGACACAGAGATGACAGCGGTTGCCAAACAATTTCGCGCTCACTTGAATGTTGAAGCTGAGACTCATGTTCTGAATTTGTTTTTCTCTGTGATCTCTGTGTACTCTGTGTACTCTGTGTACTCTGTGTACTCTGTGTTCTCTGTGGCTAATGGTTCTTTTCCGCAAACGGATACATACCCAATTTATCCAGTAGCGCACGGTCGCGCTCGGCTTCGGGATTGCCGGTGGTCAGCAGTTGTTCACCGTAAAAAATCGAGTTCGCGCCCGCCAGGAAACACAAGGCTTGCACGGCATCGGACATCTGCTGACGACCTGCCGACAAACGCACGCGCGCCTTGGGCATGGTGATGCGCGCCACCGCGATGGTGCGCACAAAATCCAGCGGATCGAGATCGGCAACATCGGCTAACGGCGTGCCTTCTACTTTCACCAGATTGTTGATTGGCACACTTTCGGGATACGGCTCCATGTTCGCCAGTTGCGCCACCAGTCCGGCGCGTTGCGTGAGGTTTTCACCCATGCCAACGATGCCGCCGCTGCACACATGCATACCCGCTTTGCGCACACGCTCCAAGGTGTCCAGGCGGTCTTGATAATCGCGTGTGCTGATGATGTCGCCATAAAATTCAGGCGCGGTGTCGATGTTGTGGTTGTAGTAGTCCAGCCCCGCGTCGCTTAATTGCTTTGTTTGCGCGTCGTTCAACATACCCAAGGTGGCGCAGGTTTCCATACCCAGACCGCGCACGGCTTTGACCATTTTCACCACGGCTTCCATGTCGCCGTCAGACGGTTCGCGCCAGGCCGCGCCCATGCAAAAACGATTCGCGCCCTGATCCTGCGCGGCTTTGGCGGCACGCACCACTTCTTCCACTTCCAGCATTTTGCGATTTTCCACACCGGTATCGTGAAACGCCGACTGCGGGCAATAGCCGCAATCTTCTGAACAGCCGCCGGTTTTAATCGACAGCAGCGTGGAAAGTTGCACCGCATTCGCGTCAAAATGCTCGCGATGAATTTGTTGCGCTTGAAACATCAAGTCCGCGAAAGGCAGATTGAATAAGGCTTCCACGTCCTCGACTGCCCAGCGTTGCGGTGCGGTGTTGCGTTTGACGGGGCGGATAAATTCTATGGTTTGAGTGTTCATGGTTTTGCGTACTGAGTATGATGGTGGCAAGCGCGGCATCATCCTTGAAAGGACGCGACCTTGTCAATTTTCAGTCGCATATCGTTAAACACTCGCTCATTTTTTGAGCAAAACCTATTGGCGCAGCCTTGCGTTTTGTGCGGCTCTATGACCCGTGATGGCTTATGGTGTCAGGCTTGCCAGCGGATTCTACCGTATTTATCCGCACCGCTTTGTGAGCGGTGCGCGCTGCCGATACCCGACGGAAATATTTGCGGACATTGTTTGACGCACCCGCCAAAATTCAGCCGCAGCACGGCGGTGTACGCCTACACTTTTCCCGTCAACAAGC
>JBAVPP010000414.1:0-5503 GCA_049693175.1 Gallionella sp.
GATTATTGGTCGCAACGTTTTTGACTTTGCTCTATCTGCCCGCGCTGTATGCCTTATGGTACAAGGTAAAATCTCCTTAATTTGTTAAAGGCATAGTTCACGAGCAACACGAAAATCACGAAATAAAAATCCGAAAACTTCAGTGTTTATTTTTGCTTTTGTTCGTGTTATTTCGTGTCGTTCGTGGACAATAAGTTTTAGTTTTTTGATTCGAGGTTCTTATGTCGGGAAATTTATTCATCATCAGCGCGCCTTCGGGTGCGGGGAAAACCAGTCTGGTAGCCGCGCTGCTGGGTATCAATCCGCACATCGACCTGTCGGTGTCCTACACCACACGCCCGCCGCGCGCCGGTGAAGTGAACGGCAAGGCTTATCATTTTGTCAGCCGCGAAATTTTTATCGCGATGCAACAGCGCGGCGAGTTTTTGGAAAGTGCCGAGGTGTACGGTAATTTTTACGGCACGTCGCAAACTTGGATTACGCAGGAAAACGCCAAGGGGCGTGACGTTTTGCTGGAGATAGATTGGCAAGGCGCGGAACAAGTGCGCAAAATTTTCCCGCACGCCATCAGCATTTTTATTTTACCGCCGTCGCTGGAGGCATTGCGCCAACGTCTCACCGGACGCGGCACGGATCACGCCGATGTCATCGCGCGGCGCATGGCGGAAGCCAGAGTGGATGTCTCGCATGTTTCGGAATTCGATTATGTTATCATCAACGACAATCTGAACGAGGCATTGCGCGAGCTGAATGCGGTCGTGCTAAGCGCGAAACTCACCAGCGTCAAACAACTGTCCCGTTACGAAACCCTTATCAATCAATTGCAAAAACCGGAGTAAATCATGGCACGTATCACTGTAGAAGAATGTCTGGCACAAATCCCCAACCGTTTCGAACTCACGCTGGCTGCGGCTTACCGCGCTCGCCAACTGGCCAACGGTGCGACGCATCTGGTCGAAGAAAGCAAAGATAAACCTACCGTGGTCGCCTTGCGCGAAATCAGCGAAGGCAAAGTCGGCAAAGAAATTCTGAATCGCGGTATGGCTTAATTTCCGTAGGACGTCTCGAAAAATTCAAATATCTAAGCTAGGCAAGACCGCAAGGGTCTTCCCCAAAAAAACATAGTCGCATTGCTCCTTGTTTTTTGTGAAGGCGCGAGTAAAAAATAACGACGACGCATATAGCCAATATGTTAGGAGTAATTTTTTGCGAGCAACGCAGCATCGCGACGAGATTTGGATTTTTAGAGATGTCCGTTGTAAAACATGGCGGATGCAGAACTATTACTAGAGGAAGTCTCCACCTACCTTAAAGCGCGGGATGTTGAGCACATTCGCGCTGCCATCGAGTACAGCCGCATCGCGCATCAGGGTCAGACCCGCCAGTCCGGCGACCCGTATGTCACCCATCCGATTGCAGTCGCGCGCATTCTCACCCCGCTGCATCTCGACGTGCAATCCATCATCGCCGCGCTGCTGCATGATGTCATTGAAGATACGCCCATCACCGCCGCCGATGTCGCGGAAAAATTCGGCACACCGGTTGCGGAACTGGTCGAAGGATTAAGCAAGCTCGACAAAATTCAGTTTGAGACACGCGAGGATGCGCAAGCGGAAAACTTTCGCAAGATGTTGCTGGCGATGGCGCGCGACGTGCGTGTCATCCTCATCAAGCTGGCGGACCGTTTGCACAATATGCGCACGCTGGGCGCGGTGTCGCGCGAAAAAAGCGAGCGCATCGCGCGCGAAACCATGGACATATACGCGCCCATCGCCAATCGTTTGGGGCTGAATAACATCCACCACGAGTTACAGGATTTAAGTTTCAAACATCTGCATCCCAACCGTTATTCGGTGTTGAGCAAAGCCCTGAAAGTGGCGCGCGGCAACCGTCGCGAGGTGGTCAACAAGATTCTGAATTCGGTGCAAAGGCGTTTGGCGGAACAGCACATCAACGCCAATGTCACGGGACGGGAAAAAGATATTTTCAGCATCTACAAAAAGATGCAAAGCAAGTCGCTGGCGTTCGCCGAGGTGTTGGACATTTACGGTTTTCGCGTGCTGGTCGATGACATTGATTCCTGCTATGTCGCGCTGGGCGCGCTGCACGGTTTGTACAAACCCATACCGGGCAAGTTCAAAGATTACATCGCCATTCCCAAAGTGAACGGCTACCAATCGCTGCACACCACGCTGTTCGGCCCATTCGGCACGCCTATCGAAATCCAGATACGCACTCACGAAATGCACAAAATCGCCGACGCGGGCGTGGCTTCGCACTGGCTGTACAAGAGCGGCCACGAAAACATCAATGACCTGCACAAAAAGACTCACCAATGGCTGCAAGACTTGCTGGACAGCCTCAGCCAGAGCAGCAATTCGGCGGAGTTTCTGGAGCATCTCAAAGTCGATTTATTCCCCGACGAAGTTTATGTGTTTACGCCCAAGGGGAAAATTCTCTCCTTGCCGCGCGGCGCGACGGCGGTGGATTTTGCCTACAGCGTACATACCGACATCGGCAATCGCTGTGTCGCGGTCAAAGTTAATTTTGAACTCGTGCCGCTGCGCAGCGAATTGAAAAATGGCGACCGAGTCGAGATCATCACCGCCGCGCACGCCAAGCCCAATCCCGCCTGGCTGAGTTACGTCACCACCAGCAAAGCGCGCGGCCACATCCGCCACTTTTTGAAGACCATGCAATCCGGCGAATCGGCGCAATTGGGAGAACGCTTGCTCAATCAGGCTCTCAACTCTTTGGGTTTCAAACTGCAAGAAATTGCCGATACCAATTGGCAGAAATTATTGCGCGACACCGGCATGAAATCGCGCCAGGAATTGCTCGCTGACATCGGCTTGGGTCGCCGGCTGAACATGGTGGTGGCACGCCAACTGGTGCATGTCGGCGACACCCAACACGGCGAACCGCCAACCACTTCGGTCATCACCATCCAAGGCACGGAAGGCATGGCGGTGCAGTTCGCCAAATGCTGCCGTCCGATACCCGGTGACCCCATCGTCGGCGTCATCAAAAGCGGCCAAGGTTTGGTGGTGCACACCCACGATTGCCCAACCTTGCGACGCGGACGCAGCGGCGAACAATGGCTGGATGTGGAATGGGATAAAAATATCACGCGCAGTTTTGTGGTCGGCATCAAACTCTTGGTGTCCAACCAGCGCGGCGTGTTGGCGAAAGTTGCCGCCGCGATTTCCGAGGCGGAATCCAATATCGAGAACGTCAACTTCACCAACGAAGGCGAATACACCGCGCTATATTTCACGCTGGAAGTGACCCACCGCGTGCACCTCGCCAACGTTTTGCGCAACCTGCGCAAAATACCGGAAGTGGTCAGGATTATTCGTGTGAAGAGCGCGGCATAAATAGAAATCATCGTTGTCGCAACACAAAACCAAGTCTTTTTTTCGTCAAAGCCATTCGCCCAATTTATGGCCTTAGACAACTTACCCAACATCAAGCCGCCCGCTCAATCATCTTAACCATATCACTTAGAAGGTTGACTGTTACCCCGCAACTCGATAAATTGCACAGTCCAAATTTCACCAACCATTAGGAGATCAACATGGCAGTTCTAGTCGGCAAAGCCGCCCCAGATTTCACCGCAGTTGCGGTGATGGGCAACAACGAAATCAATGAAAATTTCACCCTGAGCAAACACATCGCGGGCAAAGCAGCCGTGGTGTTTTTCTACCCGCTGGATTTCACTTTTGTGTGCCCTTCCGAACTGATTGCTTTCGATCACCGTTTGGCTGAATTCACCAAGCGCGGCGTGCAAGTTATCGGCGTTTCTATCGACTCGCAATTCACCCATCTGGCTTGGAAAAACACACCCGTGAACAACGGCGGGATTGGTCAAGTTGGCTATCCACTGGTCGCCGACATCAAACACGAAATCTGTAAAGCGTATGACGTGGAAGCCGCAGGTGGCGTGGCATTCCGTGGTTCATTCCTAATCGACAAAGCCGGCGCGGTGCGTCATCAAGTGGTGAATGATTTGCCACTGGGTCGCAACATCGACGAAATGTTGCGCATGGTAGACGCGCTGCAATTCCACGAAGAACACGGCGAAGTTTGCCCGGCAGGTTGGAACAAAGGCAAGGCGGGTATGGATGCTTCAACTGAAGGTGTGGCGAAATATTTGGCATCTCACGCTAAAGAACTGTAAACCTTTTTTTGCCGCAACAAAAAAGCTCCGCGAGGAGCTTTTTTATTTCCGTCATTTCCGCATGGACGAGGCGAAAAATGACAGCATTTTTTATGGTGCCACAATGCTAGACCCTGCGATTCTCAAGTTGATGGATTAAAAAGGCTAAAACCATTCCAACCCCAGATGCTATTTGTACCAGCCATATTGCTCTCCTAATCGTTCGTTGCAATAAGATTCAGATGTTTTGACTTACTTCAGTGTGACGGGAATGGCCCGTGCAGCTGACAAGGGCGGGATGCTCAACGCGCGCCACTCGCCGGTTTGCATGTTCAAAATAAGGAACCGCATCAAATCCGGTTCACGTTGTGCATCCTTGTTATTGAAAATGCCAATAAACTGATTACCGATCAATGTTGAATAAAACAGTGCTGCAGTATCAAACACATCCCATGGATTTCTCGTGCTCCACTGGCGAAAACCGCCGCCTGGTTCCTGACGATAAATTGAGGTTGCGCCTTTGGACGGCGTTGCATCGAATACCATCGCACCATCCCGAGACAGCGCCAGCCGCATTAAATTTTTGAAGGATTCGTTGGCAAACAAGGGTGCCACCCAAACTGTCTGTCCGCGCCGTAATCGAAAGACGTAGTTTGGATAACGCTCTTCGTAATTTTGAAGATTTAATCCTAAAAGAGCTTCTCCGGAAGGCACATGCCCCTTGACTAACAACTCATCCACGCCCGGCAAGTAGTGAATTTCCCCAGCCTGAAAGAACCTATAGCTCGCCCCGAAAGCATATTCCTTGCCCGTCTTCAAGTCATATTCCCAAACGTCATACCCCGAAGCCAGCGTTTTGGCGCCTGAATCTGTTCGTGGTTTTGCCCGCCAAAAGGCCAGTCGGTCATCACTGGCATTGAATGTGGGTGTCGTTTTCGGCCCCAGAGCCAATGGCAGGACTTCAAACTCAGTGCCATCAGTATTCATGATAGCGATCTCACGACGCTCCAGGTTTTCCGGGAAGGTCGTGGCCTGCTGCGAAGCCCGTAACAATGCCAGCTTCTTTCCGCTGGGCGAAAGATATACTTCCAGATATGCATATCCCTTCGGCAAAGCATAGTAGGCCAGGGAACGAGTCTTGAGATTGAAGCGCAACACCCGGCAGTTTTCCGCCAAGTTTTTTTGGCACTCGACAAAGAAAATTTCCTCACCGTTCGGGTGTGCACTCAGTGTTCTGAAATCTCGCCAGTCAGGTGAATCTTTCGATGGAATAATGGAGGTCGGCATATCCATAGTTGGTTGAGGTGCTTGGAATTTTGGAGTATTCATTTGATTAGCTAATCC
>JBAVPP010000415.1:0-3822 GCA_049693175.1 Gallionella sp.
GATGTCGTTGTTGGGTTCGACGGCAAAAGGTGATTTGCAAGGTATCTCAGAATATTTTAAGACACCGCTGAAAGTGGCGTTGTCCGGTGGCACGGGTAGTGGCGATAGTTCTAGCATTATCAAAGGCGGCGGACAAGATTTAACCCGCAGCGAAGGCCAAGTGAAAAAAGGCGAACTGCCTGCCGAGAAAAAAGTCATCAATCTCAAGGCGGCGCAGGAAGAATTTTTGCGCACTGAGCGTGTCAAAGAAGTTGAGAAACTCAAAGAATTAAAAGCCAATATCGAGAAGGCGATCGACAGCAATATCAAGCTGCAAAAATTCAAAAATCAAATCTTGCTCGACATCACCAGCGAAGGTCTGCGCATCCAAATCGTCGATGAACAAAACCGTCCGATGTTCCAAAGTGGCCGCGCTAATCTTGAACCGTACACCGTGGAAATTCTGCATGAAATCGGCAAAACGCTGAACGATGTGCCCAACAAAATCAGCATTTCAGGGCACACCGATGCCGCCGCATTTAGCGCGGGCGGCAAGGGTTACAGCAATTGGGAATTATCGGCGGATAGAGCCAATGCGTCACGGCGAGAATTGATAAGCGGCGGTATGGCGGAAGAAAAAATCGTGCGCGTGGTGGGCTTGTCGTCGGCGGTGTTGTTCAACAAAGACGATCCCATGAGTCCGGTGAATCGGCGCATCAGTTTAATCGTGATGAACAAAAAAGCGGAAGAAGCGGCCAGCCATGATGGTGGCACGGTGGGCGTTGATGCGGGCAGCGATGGGACTGATGTCAAAGATGCAATCAAAGACGGCATCGCCGCGATGCCAGTCGCACCTGCCGCACCTGCACCCGCGCCCGCGCCAAGCGCACACTAAAAATCATGTTAAGAAAAAATTCAATCCCGCAAATTGGCGGGATTTTTTTTCTCTGTTCGAGTGAAGAGAATGGCTTGCATGTCGTTAGATTGTCATACCTAGAAAAGATTTGATGACTGCTTGAAAATAATTCAAATAAAGGATGCGATATGAATAACTGGTGGAGCAATCTTTCCCTCAAAAACAAGTTGCAAATTCCCATACAACTGGTTTTTTTCGCGGTCATGTTGACTTTGCAAAATATGGCTCTGGATAAGTTCCAAGAATATGTTATCGACGGCACCAAACAAAAAGCATTGGTCTCCGCCGACGGGCTGCTCAATGGTCTGAACATGATGATGATGGGCGGCATCATCAGTGACAACGAGCTGCGCGCGCTGGAAGTCAAAAAAATGGCGGCATCCGACAAAGTGCTGGAACTGCGGGTGATACGCGCCAAGCAAGTGCAGGATCAATTCGGCCCGGGCCTGCCTTCCGAGCAAGCCGTGGACGATATGGACAGAGCCGCGATTTCCAGCAAAAAAGTGCAAAGCACTTTGCTCGAACATGAAGGCAAAGCGGCGTTGCGCGTGGTTGTTCCTTTCATCGTAAGCACCAATTTTCGCGGCACAAATTGTCTGCAATGCCATCACGTCGAAGTCGGTTCGGTGAATGGCGCGGGCAGCATCACCATGAATATCTCCGAAGAATATGCGATGTTGAAAAAAGCCAATTACGTGTTGTGGGCCGTACAGATTGTATTGCAAATATTTTTGTATTTTGCCATCGGCTGGCTGATTAGTTTGATGACACGTCCCGCACTGGAGTTGCAATTGTCCATGCAGGATATGCAATCCAGCGGTGATTTGTCGAAACGGGTAAAAGTGCGCAGCAATGATGAAATCGGCAAGACTTCGCAGGCATTCAATAATCTCGCGCAAAGCTTTCAGGTCATCGTCAACGAAGTGGGCGGTAATGCCACGCAAGTCGCCCATGAGGCGAAAGCACTGGCTCAGGTGGCAAGCGATATGTCGCACAGCGCGCAACAACAAAGCGAAACCGCGAATGCCACTTCCCGTGCGGTCGATCAGGTCAGTGCCGGGATTAGCGAGGTGGCGGAATGGACACAGCAAGTCAGCAAACTTTCCAACCAGAGTTTGGAAAGCGCGCATCACGGTCAGGACAATTTGAGAGAGATGGTGAGCGAGCTTGAAAGTGTTGAGGCGGCGGTGAATAAAATCGCATCCGCAGTTGGAAATTTTGTCCGCAACACCCAGAACATCACCAGCATGACCAAGCAAGTGCGCGACATTGCGGAGCAGACCAATCTGCTCGCTTTGAATGCCGCCATCGAAGCGGCGCGTGCCGGTGAACAAGGACGCGGTTTCGCCGTGGTTGCGGACGAGGTGCGCAAACTGGCGGAAAAATCCGCATTGTCGGCATCGCAAATAGATGAAGTGACCCAGTCGCTGGGAGACCAATCCAGTCAGGTCGAAAAGACCGTGCAAAGCGGTATGAGTGCTTTGCAAAGCAGTCAAGCGCATATACGCGAAGTGACGGAAGTATTGATAGGCGCAAATGCTTCGGTGGATGGCGTAAATCGCGGGCTGGCAGAGATCGCGCTGTCCATCAACAAACAACGCGATGCTAGCCAGGAGATATCGGCACATGTGGAACGTATCGCCAGCATGGCCAATAACAGCAACGAATTGGTGAAGCGCACGGTTGATGAAGTCGTGGTGATGGGATTGCTTTCGGAAAGTTTAAGCAAGGCGGTGCAACGCTTCAAGGTTTAGATGGAAAGTGGGAAGTCCACTTTCCATTGAGGCACAAAGTGCCGTTCCACTCACCAAGGAATTTTTTTGATTGAGGAGTATGAAAAATGTTAGTCAATATGACGATCAAAGCGCGCTTGGTGATGTTGGTCAGCGTGATTATGACGATGTCCGTTCTGGTCATGGCGGCTGCCTATATCGGAATGTCCAATCTGCAAACTGCCACCGAAGATCTTGCCAATCGACGCATTACTCTGATACGCACAGCGCACAAGATGATGTATGCCATGGCGGACAATCGCACCCAGATATTGCTTGCCACGCAGCATGATCCGGCCAGCCCGGAATCCAAGTTAAAAGATCATCCGATTACTAAACACTTTGACGCGATTGCCGTTAACAAAGCGACGATAGACGGCTATATCGCAGAGATGGAAAAAAACACGCGCAGCGAAGAAGGCAAACGCTTGGGGAAAGAGTTCGGCGAGGCTAGGGCAATTTATGTGAGCGAGGGATTGTTGCCGACTTTACAGGCATTAAAAGCCGGTAAATTTGAAGACGCGCAGGCTCTGGTGGTGAACAAAATGAATCCTTTGCTGGAGGTGGCTTTGGAAAAAGGCCATGCTGCGGCACAACATGAAAACGAAGGCGCGCAGCATTTATACGAATCTGCCATGGCAGCCGCACACACGACAGAATTTCTGATGATGTCGGGTGTGTTGCTGATGCTGGCGGTGACTGCCGGTATGGGCTATTCCATTATTTCCGGTGTGTCGCGTGCCACCGGTGAAATGCGCGACGCGATGACGCGTATGGCAACAGATGGCGATTTGTCGCGCCGTGTGCAAGTACACGGCAATGATGAAGTGGCACAGGCGGCGACGGCATTCAATGGCTTGATCGACGGTTTTGCCAACATCATCCGCCAGGTCAATCAGAATGCGCACACCGTCGCCAGCACGGCGGCGAGTTTGTCCGCGTCTTCTTTGCAGATCGCGCGGGGTTCGCTAGCGCAAAGCGAATCGGCGGCGGCGACTGCAGCGGCGGTGGAAGAGATCACCGTCAGCATTAGTTCAGTCGCGGCAAACACAGAAGATGTGCGCAAACTTTCCGAACAAAGTCTGCAACAAACCATACAAGGCAATCAGAGTGTCTCGGTCATGGTGGACGAGATACAGCGTGTGCAGGGTTCGG
>JBAVPP010000416.1:0-2512 GCA_049693175.1 Gallionella sp.
GCCTACGACACAGTCCGGTGAGGCGGTGATGAATTTTCAACTAGCAAATTTTCGTACTCAGGAAGTGCGCGCTTGGTTGAAAGCCCAGCAGCGTGATTGGGTGCTGGTCGGATTTGGTGAAGGTACAGTCGGGCAGAAAACTTTGGCTGGCAATATTCAAGCTCTTCAAGCCAGTGCGACGGACACCCAGTTGTACGAGAACAACAAGCTGGCGTTCTACGCCAAAGGAAGTATCAAAGGCGAGTATCTGATGACGGTTGCTTACGACACGTCCAAGCAAACGAATAACACGCCTTTGCAGCAAGCGATTGATCCAAACCAGTTTTACACATTGTACGCAGATGCGACACAAGCCACTTATGATGCCGCATCCTCTAGTCGCCTGTATGTGAAGTTGGAAAGAAATCAGTTCTACGCGATGTTTGGTGATTTCAACACCGGTTTGACTGTGACTGAACTGTCTCGTTATACCCGCACCTTGAACGGTGTGAAGAGTGAGTACAAAGGCGATACCGTGGGCTACAACGCTTTTGCCACGCAGACCGCGCAAGCATATGTGCGGGATGAAATTCCGGGTAATGGCACATCGGGTTTGTATCCATTGACCCGCAACAATATCCTGATCAATTCCGACACGGTGAACATTGAAACCCGTGACCGTTTCCAATCGCAGATTATCGTCAGCACCCAAACGCTGACCCGTTACCTCGATTACAACATCGACTATAACCTCGGCACGATAGTCTTCACCCAGCCAGTGCAGACACACGATGCGTCATTTAATCCGACTTATATCGTCGTGCAGTATGAGTCGAACGCCAGCATGGACAGCCGGGTGACAGCCGGTGGTCGCGCCAGCGTTAAGCCGATAACAGGCTTGGAAGTTGGTGTGACTGAAGTGCATGAGGGTACAGTGGGCGCGAGCGGGAATCTCACCGGTACGGATGTTACTTACAAGCTAGATGAGAAAAATAAGGTACACGCCGAAGCTGCAGTGACCAACCGAAATCTTTCCGGAACGCCAACCAGCGGCACGGCATGGTTAGCTGATGTGGCGCACCGCGAAGAGCAGTGGGATGCCAAAGCCTATATGCGCGAACAAGGCGGCAGTTTTGGTATGGGGCAACAAAATGCGGTGGAAAATGCCACGCGTAAAGTGGGCGCGGATGGGCGTTATAAGCTGGATAGCACCACGGTACTTAAGGCACAAGCATACCAGTTGGATAATCTGACCACGGGCGACAAAACGCTGTTGGGTGAAGCGCGCGTAGACAATCAGATTAGCTCTGCGATGTCGGCCTACTATGGCGGGCGCGAAACACAAAATCAAAGCGTCATGTTTGGCAATGCGCAAAGTACCCAGGTGCTCGCCGGTACGGCGTATAGCATGATGGATAACAAGTTGACCTTGCGTGCAACAGGCGAGGCGGGTACGGGTACGGTGGCGGGAACTGCCGGTGCGATCACCTCACCGAATCGCTTAATTTTGGGTTCTGATTACAAAGTAAGCCAACAAAGCAAAGTGTTCGCCGAACAAGAATTTGACCACGGTCAGCAGCTCACCGCCAGTACTACTCGCGTGGGTATTCGTACCCAACCTTGGATGGGAGCTGAAATGTCCACATCGGTGGGCGATGAGTTCACCAACGATGCGGAGCGTCTCTACGGCAACATGGGTATGGTGCAACGCTGGCAGATTAATGAACACTGGCAGACTGATGTAAGTGTGGATCGCAGCATTACCTTCCGTAACACGGTGAGCCCGATGCAGATTACCAATGCGCCATTACCTGCGGGTTCAATGCCGCTGCCTAACGGTCAAATGTTGGATTACATCGCCACCGCTTTTGGCGCAGCCTATCGCGACAAAATTTGGAGCGCGAACGGGCGAGTGGAGCTGCGCAATTCGACTTTGGCACAACAAAAGAATTTGAAGCTTGGCGCACAACGCGCGCTGGATGATGGTCGTTCGGTGTCCGCCGGGTTGACCCTGATGAATTCATATGGCGCGGTCGTTAATAACAATACTGATTTACGTGTGTCGTATGCGCATCGTCCGAATGATAGTGCATGGGTGTGGTTTGATCGCGCCGATTACGTTTCACAATTCAGCCAAACACCAGGAATTGTGGGGCAAATCAACACGTCATTGATCATGGATAAAAAGTTTGTGAACAACTTGAATGCCAACTGGAAACCCAACACTAGCACACAAATATCTTTGCAATATGCCGCGAAATTTGTACTCGATAATTTTGGTGGATTGGATTACAAGGGTTATACCGATTTGTATGGCACAGAAGTGCGTTACGATTTGAGCGAGGACTGGGACATCGGTGCCTTTACCAGCATGATGCGTTCGGTGAGTGTTGGCGTTAAGACCTTTGGTTTGGGCGGTTCTATGGGTTACAAGCTGATCGACAATATGTGGCTGTCGTTTGGATACAACATTCGCGGCATGATGGATAGGGATTTTTCCAACGCGAGTTATCGTGCGCGCGGACCGTTTGTC
>JBAVPP010000417.1:0-4749 GCA_049693175.1 Gallionella sp.
GGATTACCCGCGCCGCGAATTGAAAGAGCATGTAGCGGGCAAAGAAAATCTTGTTTTGAATTTACCGAAAATCGTGAAGATAGATTGGCGACACGCTTTTGTTGCTGACTGTCCATCAACAGCTATCGTAATGGACATCAATGGTTCTTATAACATTCCGCTCTACCTTTACCCGCGCGAAAAACAAGACTTGCTGGACGATGCGCCGCAGGAAAAACGCGCTAATTTTTCCGCCGAATTTTTAGCCGCGCTTCATGCGAAATTAGGTGACTTGCCGCTCACCCCCGAAGAGGTGTTCGTCTATCTGTATGCCGTGTTGTACGCGCCCGCTTATCGTTCGCGTTATGCGGAATTTTTGAAGCGCGATTTCCCGCGCATACCCCTCACCGCCGACCGCGCGCTGTTCCAAAAGTTAGCGGCGTTGGGACAGCAGTTAATCGGTTTGCATCTGCTGCATCAACACGCGCCCGCCGTCTGCCGTTATCCCATCGCAGGCAGCAATCGCATGGACAAAGTGGAGTATCGAAATCATCGCGTTTACATCAACGCCGAACAATTTTTCGACGGCGTGCCAGAAGCGGTGTGGGGCTATCACATCGGCGGTTATCAAGTGGCGGCGAAATGGTTAAAAGACCGCAAGGGAAGGTTGTTATCGTTCGATGATTTGCAACATTACCAGCGCGTCATCGCGGCACTGGCGCGCACCATTGCATTGCAAGCCGAGATTGATGCGGCGATACCGGGCTGGCCGTTGCAATAATTGAACCTCCTCCTTGTCAGGGGGAGAGCAAAACTAAACCGATTATGTTGGGAAGCAGAGCCGCACCATTTCTCCCCTGATAAGGGAAGGCTGGGAGGGGTTGGCGTTAGGTGTAAATAAATTAAGCGAGCGCAAAATAAATTTGGCACGATTGTTTAAGACGGTAGGACTTTGCCTGTTCTCGCATCGACCAGCACGGTTTTAGTGATGAGTCCGCGTTGAAACTCGACCAGATAAGCGGCTCGGTCCAGACTGGGATCATTGATTTGTTTGGATGTGTTTACCAGCGCGATCCGGCTTCTGGAAATGTCGCTATCCTCGACTTTATAACGCCCGTCGACAAAGCCCAGCATGGCGGTCAAGGCAATGATGCGCGCGGCATCCAGAGATATTTTCATGCGGTTCATTATGACTCCAAAATAAAGGGTTGATCAGTGGTGCGATGCTTTGTGCGCGCGGTCATACCGCTGTTCTGCCTCGTTAAGGTGATTCATCAATACATGAGAAATCATGTTCACACCGATTCCGGTAAATAAAATGGGAAGCAGATACAGCGCGATGGAGATTTCCGATGAGAACATACCGTCGTCGATGAGCGAGGGTGAGTTTTTAGACAAGTTGGCCAATCGTTGCAAAAGATATAAATCCACACCGGAAATCGCGATGAGTGTGCAGCCCAATATTGAAACGGTGACGCGTGAAATAGCTTTCATCCACATCATGTAGGCATAGATTCCAATCGGCAATATGAAAGAAAATACGATTAAAGCGAGAAATTCGAACTCGAAAAAAATGGAATGACTAACCTGCATTGCTTTGTCCCTTTTATATTTTTACCCGCTGCGATGCCCAATCCCCATGCTGAGATTCGGTTTGGCATTCAAGCATAAAGGTGTAAAGAAAATGTTTTCAGGCGGGGGGATTTTGTAATGAATTGTTAAGTGCTCCGAGAGCCCCCGACAAAGTTGAACGCTTTCAGGCGGATTTAATTTGCAGGATGAGCGTGGCGAGCAATCCGCCTTGCGCACTCTCGCCTAGGACTAATTCACCGCCATGCATTTTTGCCGCACGTTCGACGATAGCCAGCCCCAAACCTGAACCGGTGGTGTCGCTACGCGCGGCTTGCAGGCGCACGAAGGGACGCTTTGCCAGATCGCGCTGGTCGGGCGCGATGCCGATGCCGTTATCGGATACGGAAAGTTTTACGCGACCACCGTCTTGTTTGAGCTGCACGGCAATTTGACCCCGGCCATATTTGACGGCGTTATCCAGCAGATTGCCGAGCGCGCGTTTAAGCAGCAAAGGTCTGACACAAAAATTCAAGCCGTGTTGTATATCCAGTTCTATTGCCTGGGTAGGCGAGATATGACGCTGCGCAACCTCATGCACCAGCGCGCTCACATCGGTTGTAGTCGGGGGTTCATTTTCATCGAGGCGTGCATAGTCCAAGAACTGTTTGATGATCTCATCCATCTGTTCCACATCGGTGACCAACCCATCGCGCAAGATTTCGTCTGAACTCATTTCGGCGGCCAGCCGCACCCGTGTCAGCGGGGTGCGCAGGTCGTGTGAGATGCCGGCCAGCACCAGTGCGCGTTCGCGTTCATGCGCGTTAATATCGGCGGCCATCTGATTGAAAGCGCGCGAGACGACGGTGAATTCCTGCGCGGAGTTGTCCGGCAAAGCCGGCGGAGTCACGCCGCGTCCCAATTGTTCTGCCGCGTAAGCAAGTCGGTGCAGCGGTCGCGCCACCTGTCGTGCGATCAGATAGGAACCCAGCAACGCCAGTACCACCACCACGCCACCCCAGATGAGCAAGGCTTCCGAATAACCATGTTCGATGCGCTCGATGGGAACGGCGACCCAAAATTCCTCATGGCCGATGTAAAAGCTGACCCATAGCGCGTGGATGTGATTGCGTTGTATGGCAAAGCGTGTGGATGCGCCCAGGCTGGCACTGACTTTTTGTTTCATCAAATGTAGTTCGTAAGGGTGTTCCGGCAATGGCGTTAGCACATCGTTGGGTTCCGCCATGCTAACGCGCAAGCCTTCGGCATCACCGAGTTCCGCCAGGAGCGCGGTATGCCATTCGGGTGCGGACGAGAGTATCGCGGCGCGGGTGAGGTTGACGACCGAGACCACGAGTTGCGCCATTTGCCGTGCGCGTGGCTCTTGTTCCACTTGATTGAAAATCGCCAGTGCGGAGCTCAGGGAAAGGAATATCAATCCCACAATAAGCAAAAACGAGCGCGCTAATAAAGTGCGCGGAAATTTCATTTTGCCTTTGTTCCGTCCGGGACGAAAACGTAGCCGTGTCCCCACACTGTTTGAATAAAACGCGGTTGTGCCGGATCGGTTTCTATGAGTTTGCGCAGTCGGGATACTTGCACGTCGATCGCTCGATCCAGCGGATCATGGTCGCGCCCGCGTGCCAATTCCATGAGCTTGTCGCGCGACAAAGGATGACGCGGGTGAGTGACGAAAGTTTTGAGTAGCGCGAACTCTGCGGTGGTCAGCGAAATGGCCTCGCCCGCTTTGACCAGCACACGTGTGGCGAGATTCAATTCGCAGTTGCCAAACACTGAAGTCTTTTCATCAATATCGGGTGCGCCCACGGGTTGCGAACCTTTGCGGCGCAATACCGCATGGATACGCGCCACCAACTCGCGCGGATTAAAGGGTTTGCACAAATAATCATCCGCGCCCATTTCCAATCCCACGATACGGTCGATTTCGTCGCCTTTGGCGGTGAGCAAAATGACCGGCACATTTTCGCCCGTGCCGCGCAGTCGGCGCAAGATGCTTAGTCCATCCTCATCCGGCAGCATCAAATCCAACACCAGCAGATGATAGTGGTTAAGGCTTAACGTTTTATCCAGCTCGCTGCCATCGGCGATGGCGCGCACCACGAAACCCTGCTCGCCCAGATAACGCAGCAACAGTTCACGCAGACGAGCATCGTCGTCAATAATCAATATGCGGTACGATTTTTCCATGTCCGGCATAATAATGCATAGGCGATAAAATCCTGTAATGAATTGTCACCCGCAAGCCTTATTGAAACAAACTTTTACAACATGGCGGCGCGCGCACAATTATGTCGAGCCGTTTGGCTTTATCATTCGGCACGGTTCATCTCAGAACCGATTTTCGGAATAACAAAAATGAGAACCCCATTATTTTTTTTGCTGGCGGCAACTTTTAGTATGCAGGCTTCCGTGGCCGATACCCTGCCGTCCGTGCAAGAATATTTGCAAGACATGAAGACCAAGAATTTCGAGCAGCGCATGGCGGAGCGCGAGGCGATACACAAGCAACTGCAAAATTTGCCACCGGAACAGCGTGAAGCGAGGCGCAGAGAACAGCGCGCATTGATAAATAAAATGCCGCCTTTGGAACGTCAGGCTTTGCAAAAGCAGATGCGCGAAGACAGAGAAAAATTGCCGCCCGAATTGCGTCGCCAGCATGATGAAGAAATGCGCAAAGAGTGGGAAAGTCTGACACCCGAACAGCGTGCGGAACGGCGCAAAGAAATGCATGACCATTGGGATCAAATGTCGCAGGATGATAAAGATCAGATGCGTGCCAGAATGAAAGAACACTGGGATCAAATGTCGCCGGAAGAAAAAGTGCAGCATCGCAATGAAATGCACGAGCATTGGGATCAGATGTCGCCGTTAGACCGTGCGAACTTTAAGCGCGATATGGATGATCATATTGATTCATCGACGGGCAGATAATAAATCCGCGTGTATAACAACGCTGCGGTTTTTCATCTTTAAGTTTGTCGCCGGTAGCATAAGGAGTATTCTGTCACGCCAGTCAGCGAGTATTGAGATTTTTGCTGCGGTTCGTTACTATTCCAAACCGTATTATGGTTTTTAACAGGTGACGTATTTTGGCTATTGCACAAAAAATTGCTGCGATGGATGAGCGGATACTGTCATTGCTCGATGGTAGGGAGACTTACTATCCGCATGCATTAGAGC